>JBKKDD010000200.1:0-5402 GCA_046708705.1 Miltoncostaeaceae bacterium
GGCCTGCGGCGGCGATCGTGCCGCCGCAGGCCGCGGGTCCCGCAGTCTGGGCGCGCCGGCGTCTCGCGACGCCCGACTTCGCGGGCGAGGGCTACTTGGTCACGAGACGTCGGGAGGTGTGCTGCCCTCCCGCGCCAGGCTACGTGGTGGGCGCCTCGCGCCGGGCTGCCAGCCGCCCGGGGGTCATCCGCTTGACGTCCCAGGCCAAGCCGAGCCGCTCGAGCAGGCCGATCGTCCAGGCGCTGATGTCGATCTGACGACGATCGATGCCATGGACCGCAGAGCCCGGGAATGCGTGGTGGTTGTTGTGCCAGGCCTCGCCGAACGAGGGGAGCGCCAGCAGCCAGACGTTGCGGCTGTGGTCGCCGGTGCGATACGTGCGCCGTCCGAACGTGTGACACACCGAGTTGATGCACCAGGTCGCGTGCTGGAACAGGAAGATGCGGATGAGCCCCGCCCAGACCATCGTCTCCAGGCCCGCGACCAATGTGCCACGGGCTGCGAATCCGGCCGCGAACGGGATGCCGACTGACAGAACGACCCACAGCATGTACAACCTGTCGATGCGTCGTATCAGCCGGTCGCCGTACAGGTCGCGGCCCCATTGCTCGCCGCGTTCCATGCCCTTCGTCCGAAAGAGCCAGCCCATGTGCGACCACCACAGCCCGATGATCCGCCCGTGTGCGCCGTCCCGCCCGACGTGCGGTGAATGCGGGTCGCCGTCGTCATCGCTGTGCGCATGATGCTTGCGGTGATCAGTCACCCACTGTGTGAGCGGGCCCTGGATCGTCATCGCGCCCAGTATCGCGAAGGCGCCGCGCACCGCGGGCGTCGTCTTGAAGCTCTTGTGCGAAAAGAGCCGGTGGAAGCCGACGGTGATTCCCAACCCGCAGGCGACGTACATCACCAAGAACATCACGACGTCGACCGGGTGGAGCGCGATGCCCCACAGCCCCCATCCGGCCGCCGCGACGCCGAGGGGCGGCACCACCACGGCCACGAGCGTCACAAGCTTGCTGGCCGGGGTCGTTTCGTCGCGGACCGTGCCGATCCCGCGCTGAGTGGTCGAAACGGCCATCGACGGGTCAGACTAGTCAGCTTTGCGGGAACGACGAGGGACATCCGTAACGGCGTGGCCGGATGAGGGTCGCGGTTGTCGGTACGGGCGTCGCCGGGCTCGGCGCCGCCCATCTGCTCGCGCGCGCCCACGCGGTGACGGTGTTCGAGCGCGCCGGCTACGCCGGCGGGCACACCAATACGGTGACGGCGGCGACCGGCGACGGGCGCGAGCTGGCCCTCGACACGGGGTTCATCGTCCACAATCGCGAGAACTACCCGTACCTGGTCCGGCTGCTCGACGAGCTCGGGGTCGCGACGCAGGCGTCCGAGATGTCGTTCTCGGTGACGTGCGAACGCTGCGGCCTCGAATACTCCGGCGCACGGCCGTGGCTGCAGGGAGCGAACCTGCGCCGTCCGTCGTTCGTGCCGCTGATGCTCGAGATCGTCCGCTTCATGCGCACCGCCCACCGGGACGTCGGCCCGCCGGAGGAGACGCTGCTGCAGTTCGTGACGCGCACCCATTACTCGCGCAGGTTCCGCGACCACTTCCTGATCCCGCTGGCCGCGTCGCTGTGGTCCACCGGCCCATCCGACACGCTGGACTTCCCGGCGGCCTACGCCATCGCGTTCTTCGAGAACCACGGCATGCTGCGCTTTCGCAGGTTCACCTGGCGCACGGTGGTCGGTGGCAGCCAGACCTACGTGCGGGCGATCCTGGCGGGGCTCCCGCGGGCGGTGCACTTGGGTGACGGCGTCACGGCGATTCGTCGCCACCCCGATCACGTCGCCGTGCGCACGGCATCGGGTGGGGGAGGGGACTTCGACGCCGTCGTGGTCGCTACGCACCCGGACCAGGCCCTGGCGTTGCTGGAAGATCCGAGCGACGACGAGCGACGCCTGCTGGGCGCGTTCACGTACACCGCCAACGAGACGATCCTGCACACCGACGAGCGCGTGCTGCCGCGCCGCGAGAGCGCGCGGGGGGCGTGGAACTACCGCGTCGTCGACTGCCGCGCCACCGCGCCGACGTTGACGATGACGTATGACCTCAACCGGCTGCAGCGATTGGACGAATCGCGTCGTTATCTTGTGACGCTCAACCGCCGAACCGAGATCGCAGAGGACCGGATCATCCGACGCCTGTCATACGAGCACCCGCGCTACACGGCCGCCTCGCTTGCCGCGCAGACCGAGCTCGGTCGCATCGCCGGTGTGCGGCGCACCTGGTACTGCGGGGCGTGGCAGGGCAACGGCTTCCACGAGGACGGCTTCGCGTCGGCGGTCAGGCTCGCCCGGGGCCTGGGGGTGGCGTGGTGAGGTCGGCGATGTACACCGGCGTGATGATGCACCACCGCTCCAAGCCGCGGGACCACGTCTTTCGCTACAAGGTGTGCTTTTACGTCATCGACCTGGACGAGGTGCAGGAGCTGGACGCGCGGCTCGCGCTGTTCGGCTACAACCGGCCCAACCTGTTCACGCTGCGCGACTCGGACCACGTCGGCGACGCGGACCGGTCGATCAAGGAGAACCTGACCGCGTGGCTGGCCGAGCGTGGCGTCGACCTGGGCGGTGGGCGCATCCTGTTGCTGACCAACCTGCGGACGTTCGGGTACGTGTTCAATCCGGTCAGCTTCTTCTACTGCTACCGCGCGGACGGCGCGTTCGTGTGCTCGGTCGCCGAGGTCGCCAACACGTTCGGGGAGCGCCGGCCCTACCTGCTGGACGAGCGCAACCTCGTCTCCAACGGATCCAGCCGCACGTGGACGCAGGCCAAGGAGCTGCACGTCTCCCCGTTCTTCGGCATGGACCAGCGCTACGAGTTCGTGCTGAGCGAGCCGGGGGAGCGGGTGTCGGCGCGGGTGGACCTGTTCGAGGGCGACGAGCGCATCTTCCTGGCGACCCAGACCGGCACGCGTCACGAGCTGACCGACGCGGCGCTCGCCAGGTCGCTGCTGCGCTACCCGTTGATGAGCCAGCAGGTCATCGGGCTGATCCACCTGCAGGCGCTCAAGCTGTGGCGAAAGCGCGTGCCGTTCCATCGCAAGCCGCGGTTCGACCCCGCCGCGGGCTCGGTGTCCGCGCCGGAGGTCGCGGCCGGGTCGCGCCGGGCGTTGCGCCCGTTGCCGGCGCCGACACGGGTGGCGTTCCCCACCGGCCCCGTTCGCAGGCTCGTGGGCTGGGCGCTCGCGCGACCCGCGGGCGGGGCGCTGACGGTGCGCATGCCGGACGGCGTCACCCGCACCCACGGCGACCCCGAGACGGGACGGGCGGCCACCGTGAGCATCACCAGCAAGGACCTGTTTCGCCGGATCGTGACCCGCGGTCGCATCGGCATCGGCGAGGCCTACGTGGCGGGAGACTGGGACGCCGACGACCTGCCCGCCGCGCTCGAGATCCTGCTCCTGACCGCGGAGGACATGCGCCGCCGGCCGCCCGGCTCCACCCTGGTGCGGCTGCAGGCCCTGCGCCCGCACCTGCCACACCGCAACCCTCCTACGCGCGCCAAGCGCGACATCGCCTACCACTACGACATCGGCAACGATCTGTACGCGCTCTTCCTGGACCCGTCGTGGACGTACTCGTGCGCGTACTTCACGACGCCCGCTGAGAGCCTGGAGCAGGCGCAGCGCAACAAGTACCGGCGCATCTGCGACAAGCTCGCCCTGGGGTCCGAAGACCACGTGCTCGAAATCGGGTGCGGGTGGGGCGGCTTCGCGATGTTCGCCGCGGCCGAGTACGGTTGCCGCGTCACCGGCGTGACGATCTCCGAGGAGCAGCATGCGCTCGCCGTCGAGCGGGTTCGCGCGGCGGGGCTCGCCGACCGGGTCACGATCCTGCTGCAGGACTACCGGACGGTGCAGGGTACGTTCGCCAAGATCGCCAGCATCGAGATGCTGGAGGCCATCGGCGAGGCCGAGCTCACCACGTTCTTCGCGACCTGCGACCGGCTGCTCGCGCCCGACGGCATGGCGTGCGTCCAGGTCATCTCGATCCCCGATCAGCGGTTCGAGCGCTACCGGCGCTCCGACGACTGGATCCAGGAGTACATCTTCCCGGGGTCGCTGCTGCCGTCGCTCGAGGCCATGGTCGGCGCCGCGCGCCGCGCGTCCGCACTGATCGTCAACGACGTCGAGGACATCGGTATCAACTACGCAGAGACGCTGCGCCGCTGGCGCGAGCGCTTCGGTCAGAACCTGGATGTGGTGCGCGAGCTCGGTTACGACGAGCGGTTCATCAGGACCTGGAACTTCTACTTGGCCTCGTGCGAGGCGGCGTTTCGCACGCGGGCGCTCCACGACTACCAGATCGTGTTCACGCGGCCGTTCAACGCGGCGCTGCCGCAGTTCCCGTCGGGTCGGGCTTCGTGAGTGCGCTGGCCGGACAGCGGGTCTGGCTGACGGGGGCCTCCAGCGGAATCGGCGCTGCACTGGCCACCGAGCTCACGCGGCGTGGGGCGCAGGTCGCGGTCACCGCCCGGCGGCGCGAGCCGCTGGAGGCGCTCGCCGTGGGCTCCGGCATTATGGTCGAGCCCGGCGACGTCACCGACGCCGAGGAGATGGGGCAGATCGCGCATAGGCTCTTGGCGGACTGGGGCGCGCTGGACCTGGTCATCCTCAACGCGGGCACCTACACCCCGGTGACCCCCGAGACGTTCCGGGCCGAGCTCTTCCGCGAGCACCTGGACGTCAACATCATGGGCGCGGTCAACTGCATCCAGGCGGTGCTGCCCGCGATGCGCTCCGCGCGCCGGGGCCGCATCGCCATCACCGCGAGCGTCACGGGCTACGCCGGCTTGCCGCTTGCGTCCGCGTACGGAGCGACCAAGGCCTTCCTGATCAACATGGCCGATGCCCTGCGCGCCGACCTCGCGTCCTCGGGCGTCGCGGTCACGCTGATCGCCCCGGGCTTCGTCAGGACGCCGCTGACCGACCAGAACCCGTTCGCGATGCCCGGCATGATCGAGGCGGACGAGGCGGCCAGGCTGATCTGCGACGGGCTCGAGGAGGGCCGTCCCGAGATCGGCGTCCCGCGCAAGGCGCTGGTCGTCATGAAGGCGCTGGCCGCGATGCCCGGCCCGCTGCGGCGCCGCTACGTCGCGCGGATCGCGCGCAAACGCGAACGGGACCCCGGTCGCGCATCGTAGGTCAGCGCGAGTCTGGGGGAATGAGGGTGGCGCGAGGAGCGGGTGACGAGGTGGGATCGCTCACGATCACGGATGGGCGGACGCCGAGGGGCGTGGCAGCCGATCTGGTGATCGTGGGCGGGCGCGTGGCGGGCGTTCGGTCGGGCGTCGGCGCGAGCGGGCCGATCTTGGACGCGACCGGGTGTGTCGTGGCGCCGGG
>JBKKDD010000201.1:0-27101 GCA_046708705.1 Miltoncostaeaceae bacterium
AGCTGGGAGAGCGTCGCGCTGGCAGCGCGAAGGTCACCGGTTCGATCCCGGTATCCTCCACTTTCGGCGAAAGTCCTAATCACTGGCTTTTCACCGCTCCGCCGAGGACTCCGAACACACCCGTGCACGCGCCCCGGCGACATACTCCGCCGGTTCGTCGAGGATGACTTGGCTGTAGCTGTCGAGTGTGACGGACGCCCGGCCGTACCCGGCGACCTAGCCTCGGAGCAGGCGGTCAACGATCTCGCGTGGGCCTCCCCAGGCGACCCCGAAACTGCCATCGTCGCCTCGGATGACGGCCCCGAGCTCGGCTGGAGGTCAGACGGGCGACCAGGTCTCGAGCGCGCGTCGCGCTCGTGGGACCCACCAGCCCAGCTCGTGGCAGGCCCAGTCGCGCTCCGCCGGGTCGGGGTGATAGGCGGCGCTGTGGCCGAAGACCCAGCCGTACATGACGAGCCCCGCGATCACGCCGAGATCGAGAGCACGCGGATCGTCGCGCTCTCCGCGTACGCGCCGGAAGTCCTCGACCAGCTCGTCGTGGGTGGCGTCGATCCGCCAGGCGTTGTGGCAGATGGACCAGAAGAAGTCGACCACCGGGTGGCCCTGGCTGGCGCGGCCCCAGTCGAGCAGGATGAGGCGGTCGCCGTCGAGGCCGATCTGCTCGTCGCGGATGTCGGCATGGATGAGGGTCGTGCCGCAGGCCTCGAGCTCCGCCACGAGCGGCGCCGGGTCGTCCAGCAGGGCCAGCACCGCCCCGGCCACGTCCCTGTCCACGGCCTCCGCGAACGCCTCCCAGAAGGCCTCGTACTGCTTCGGCAGCAGATCGAGGCCGTCGCGCTCCGCCTCGGCGATCGCCGGGGAGAAGAGGTGGAAGCACTCGTGGAGCGGGCAGAGGTGAGAGACCCGCTCCCCCCAGAACTCCTCCCACATCAAGTTCACGGCCTCGAGGATGCGCCCGTGCTCCTCCCTGCTCAGTCGCTTGCCGTCGGGCAGCAGGGACGCCGAGACGTCGCGCATCACCACCCACCAGGCCTCGCCGTCGCGCTCCGCGGCGACGACCGCGTGGTCGATCGCACGGGGCATCCGGCCGAGCACGCCAGAGGTGAACAGGAGCGCCTCGCGGCCCTCGTCCTTCGTGTGGCGGTCGATCCAATTCGTGCCGGGCACGATCCGCTTGGCGACCAGGCGGCGGCCGTCGGCGAGCACGAGGCGCTCGAGCACGTTCCCGGACCATCCGGTCGAGACCACCGGTTCGTGCTCGGCGATCTCGCCGAGACGCGAGACGAGCCGCGCGTCGAGCAGGACGCCGCCGCCGTCTCGCGCGCCTGGAGCGGGTGTGCGCGGCGGGGCGGCGTAGGCCCAGTGGCGCTCGATGCGGCCGTCGCGAAGGTGCAGGTAGTGGCGCTGGCGCACCGCCGTGCCGCCGTCAGAGACCCGCTCGAACCAGAGCGCGATCCCCGCGGGATGCAACCGCGGCGACCACTCGACGAGGCGCCCCGGGCCCGGGAACTGCGATCCGAGGAGCTCGGTCGCCCGTTCGGGTCCGGCGACCCTGGAGCGTCGACCGGCCAGGCTCGCATCGAGCAGCGCGTCGTCCGCGTATAGCTCGCCCAGCCCCGTGAAGTCACCGGCGGTCAGGGCAGCGCGCAGGCGCTCCGCGACCTTCGCGGGCGTACGCGTGCCGGTGTCCACCGCGCTCACGGCCTCGTCCCCCGGGTGATCTTCGTGCAGGCGGGGATGGCCAGCGCTCCGTCGACCCGGTACTCCTCGCCAAGCCGCTCGACCGCCGCGCGGATCAGATCCTGAGCTGCCATGGTGACCTCCTGGAGGCGAGACGAAAGTAGGGCGCGGATTCTAACCCGGTGGGAGGCTCGCCGTCGATGCGCCCGGACGTGTCGTCCTCGTCTTGGTACGGGCAGGCGGTGGCTCGCGACGATTGGCTTACCCGACACGCGCCAGATGCCCCCCGGAGGCATCACCGAGGCATCACCGCACCTGCATTCGGCGCACTCCTCGCACTTGGTGACATGCTCATTTGCAGGGACTTTAGCTCACTGACCCGATTCCTGATCTTCGATGCCGGTATCTCCATCGCCTCGGCGAAGTGCCTGCAAATCGGCACGTGTCACGCCGGATGCCACGGCTCATTGCCCCACCCGTGCCCCCGATTCGCCGCTCTCGTACGCCGAGAGATCAGCACCGCGGCGCTTGAGCACCGGGCTGGTCGCGACACCGAGAGCGGGTAGGACGATGATCGCGTCGCACTGCACCCGGCTCTCGCGCCCGCCGGACTCCTTCAGACCAGGCATCGGATATCTGGATGAAATCAAATATTTGATTCAGTATGATCACATCAGTGCAGCCTCCCACCGGACCAGCGGATCTTCTTCGTCACCACGGTGTCCGGGTCACGGCGCAACGACTGGCCGTCCTGCGGGCGGTGAGCCGTCGACCGCACGGCACGGCGCATGACGTGGCGGCGCTCGCCCGGGCCGAGATCGGCTCCATCTCGCATCAGGCCGTCTACGACACCTTGGGGGTCCTCGTCGAGAAAGGCATCCTGCGGCGCATCCAGCCCGTCGGGTCAGCGGCTCGCTACGAGCATCGCGCGGATGACGACCACCACCACCTGGTGTGCCGCGCCTGCGGCTTGATCGTCGATGTCGAGCCGGTGGTCGATGCGGCATCCGGCCCGATCCCGGCCGGCGGCGAGGACTTCGAGATCGCCTGGGCCGAGGTCATCTACTGGGGCCTCTGTCCTGCTTGTCAGGCCACGGACGGCAGCGCGTGAAATTCCCGGACGGAATTGTTCGAAGCTCGGCACATCCATGAACGAGGAGAGAAATGGCCAACGAGGACCACGGAACGACGACCACCAGCGACGAACCGTCGGCGGCGAAATGCCCGGTGATGAGCACCGAGCACCATACCGTCGGGATCACGGCGAACCAGCATTGGTGGCCGAACCAGCTGAATCTGAGGGTCCTCCGCCAGAACCACCCGAGCGCCAATCCTCTCGGGGACGACTTCGACTACGCGCGGGAGTTTGAGGACCTCGACGTCGATGCCCTGACCAGGGACGTCGATGCGCTCATGACGCAGTCGCAGGACTGGTGGCCGGCCGACTACGGCCATTACGGACCGCTCTTCATGCGGCTGACGTGGCATGCCGCGGGCACATACCGCATCGCCGACGGTCGCGGTGGGGGCGGCAGCGGCGCTCAGCGCTTCGCGCCCCGCAACAGCTGGCCCGACAACGCCAACCTCGACAAGGCGCGGCGGCTGCTCTGGCCGATCAAGCAGAAGTATGGTCGTCGCATCTCGTGGGCCGACCTCCTGATACTCGCCGGGAACCGGGCTCTCGAGACCATGGGCTTCACGACCTTCGGTTTCGGCTTCGGTCGCGAGGATATCTGGGCGCCCGATGAGGACGTTTACTGGGGGCCGGAGCGTATCTGGCTCGGCGACGAGCGCTACAGCGGTGATCGTGACTTGGCGAGTCCACTCGGGGCCGTCCAGATGGGCCTGATCTACGTCAACCCGGAGGGTCCGAACGGCAACCCGGACCCCATGGCCGCGGCGCGAGACATCCGTGAGACGTTCCGCCGGATGGCGATGAACGACGAGGAGACGGTGGCGCTCATCGCCGGCGGCCACACGTTCGGCAAGTCCCACGGCGCAGCCGATCCCGACGAGTATGTCGGGCCAGAGCCCGAGGGTGCGGTCATGGCGGAGCAGGGCCTCGGCTGGATGGCGAGCTACGCCAGCGGCAAGGGCGACGACACGATCACCAGCGGGCTGGAGGGCGCCTGGACCAACGACCCCATCCGGTGGGACAACGGCTTCTACGAGAACCTCTTCGGCCACGAGTGGGAGCTGACCAAGAGCCCCGCCGGTGCGTACCAGTGGAGGCCCAAGGACCCCGCGGCCCAGACCGCCGTGCCGGCCGCGCACGATCCATCGAGGCGAGAGGCGCCAATGATGGCGACGACCGACATCGCGCTGATCGTGGACCCGGTGTACAAGGAGATCTCACAGCGGTTCTACGAGAACCCGGATCAGCTCGCCGACGCGTTCGCGCGGGCCTGGTACAAGCTGCTGCACCGCGACATGGGGCCCGCGCCTCGCTACCGCGGCCCGTGGGTTCCCGACGAAGAGCTCCTGTGGCAGGACCCGGTCCCCGCGGTCGACCACGAGATCGTCGACGACGCGGACATCGCGACGCTGAAGACCACGATCCTCGACACCGGCCTGTCGATCTCACAGCTCGTGTCGACCGCCTGGGCATCGGCGTCGACCTACCGCGACACGGACAAGCGCGGTGGCGCGAACGGGGCGCGCATTCGACTGTCGCCGCAGGCCGGATGGGGCGTCAACGTGGCCTCTGGCGCGTCCGAGGCGCTGGAGGCGCTCGAGCGAGTGCGGCAAGAGTTCGATGGGGCGCAGACGAGTGGCAAGAAGGTCTCGCTGGCCGACCTCATCGTGCTCGGCGGCTGCGCGGCGGTGGAGGAGGCGGCCAAGCGCGCCGGCCACGACGTGCGCGTCCCGTTCTCACCGGGACGCGCGGATGCCTCGCAGGAGCAGACCGACACCGAGGCGTTCGCCCCACTCGAGCCGACCGCGGACGGTTTTCGCAACTACCTCCTGAGGTACGACGGCCTGCCGGCGGAGCACCTGCTCGTCGACAAGGCGTTCATGCTCACGCTCTCGGCACCCGAGATGACGGCCCTCGTCGGAGGCATGCGCGTGCTGAACGCCAACGCCGGCGGGTCGCAACACGGGGTCTTCACCGACCGACCGGAGACCCTGACCAACGACTTCTTCGTGAACCTGCTCGACGTGTCGACGCAGTGGACGGCGACGTCCGATGCCGAGAACGAGTTCGAGGGCCGCGATCGCGAGTCAGGGGATCTCCGCTGGACCGGGACCCGCGTCGACCTCGTCTTCGGCTCCAACTCCGAACTTCGGGCCCTCGCCGAGGTCTACGGCAGCGATGACGCGCAGGAGAAGCTTGTGCGCGACTTCGTGGCCGCGTGGGACAAGGTGATGAACCTGGACCGCTTCGACCTCGACTGATCCCGGCGCAGGGGTCGTGCCCCGGAGGCCCTGGGATCGAATCCCAACGGCCACGGGGCGCGGCTCCCATCGCTCTGCCCGAGAATGAAGGCAGTGGTGTCTCTCCTCGGAGCAGCGGCGGAGGAATTCCCTCCGTGCTTCGCCGATTTCATCGCAGCCCCGGGAGGGAGTGAATGGGGCAGTCTCGACACCACTGCAGCCAGTGCCAACGAGACGCATGTCGCTCCCAGGAGGATTGATGGCCGGTGTCGTCAGCCGACCGATAGGACGAGCGTTCCGTCGTGAGGGATCGTCGGCGAACACCTGGTTGCGTGGGAGGGACGATCTCTTGCGCCACGCTCCACGCGCTGGTGGCGGTGACGGTCAGCCGGCCTCGGGGACGTTGACGACGCGCAGGACGTCTGTGGCGGGGGAGCTTCCGTCGACGCCCGCGAGTACGACGACGATGTCGCCGGTGCGGACGTAGCCTCCGGCCCGCGCGATGTGTACCGCCTCGCGCACCATCGTGTCGTTATCGGCGAAACGCGAGATCGGCACCGGCGTCGCGCCCCAACTGATCGAAAGCTGCCTGCGTACGCGCTCGTCGGTGGAGAACCCGAGGATCGGCGCGGTCGGGCGGAACCGGGCGATCGCGCGGACTGTCAGACCCGACCGCGTCAGGCAGAGGATCGCGCTGGCGCCGAGGGTGTCGGCGACACGGGTCGCCGCGCTGGTCATCGTGTCGGTTGTGCGTCGGCTGATGGTGAGCCCCCGCTCGGCGTCGTCGGCCTTGAGCGGGGCGACGAGCCGCATCCATGCCCGCGTGTCGAAGTTCTCGTCCGCGCGCGCGCACAGGCGGGCCATCGCGGAGACGACGTTGACCGGGTCGTTGCCGATCGCCGTCTCGCCCGAGAGCATCACGACGGAGGAGCCGTCGAACACCGCGTTCGCGACGTCCGAGGCCTCGGCCCGGGTCGGGGTCGGCGCTTGCGCCATCGAGTCGAGCATCTGGGTGGCCGTGATCGCCGGTCGGCCCCGCGCGATGCATTCGCGGATGATCATCTTCTGCAGGTGCGGCACCTCCTCCATTGGGAACTCGATGCCCAGGTCGCCCCGCGCGACCATCACGGCGCCGGCCGCGTCGATGATGCCCGGGAGGTTCTCGACAGCGCTCCGCGTCTCGATCTTCGCGACCACGAGTGGCCCGCTCGGGTGCGGCTCGGTGCCGAGGCGCCGAAGGTCGTGCGCGGACGCCACGAACGACAGTGCGACCATGTCCACACCTTCCGCCACGAAGGCGTCGAGCAGGCGTAGGTCCTCCGCCGTGGGGGTGTTGATCCGGAGCCGGTTGGAGGGGATGTGGACGCCCGGCCGTCCCGAGAGCGTTCCCCCGTGCAAGACGTCGGCCTCGAGGGCGTCCCCGCTCACGCCGACGACCTCGACGTCGATGCCCCCGTCGCCGAAGCTGATCCGGTCACCCGTCTCGATCCCGTCGAGCAGTTCCTCGTAGCCGATCTGGATGACCTCGGCGGTCGAGCGCTCGGTGCCCGGTACCAAGCGGACGCGCTGGCCCTGCGCGACCTCGATGCCGTCGCGGCCGAAGGTCGCCGCCCGCACCTTCGGACCCGGCAGGTCGGCGAGCGTCCCGATCGTGCGGCCCTCCTCGTCCGCGATCTCCCTGATCCGCCGGTGCAGCACAAGCGCCTCGTCGAGCCCCCCGTGCGACAGGTTGATCCGGGCGGCGTCCATGCCCGCGCGGATCATCGCGCGGAGGACCGCCGGCGACTCCGAAGCCGGGCCGATCGTTGCGATGATCTTCGTACGTCGTGCCATCTGCGCCATTCTGGAGAGTGATTCGACGCCGGAGACTAGCGTGGGAAGGGCGGATCCCCTTGGAGGGGCTCCCTGGCGATGGTCGCGTCGCGTAGGTGGGGCAGTCGCCGAAGTTCAGGGCCGTCGGGAGCGCATCGACGGGGGCCTCGCCGCTGATCGTCGCGATCAAGCGGAACTGTCGATGATCACCCGGGTCGGTCGACTGACGCCAAAGGCACGTTCCTCCTCGGCGGCGGCGTGATCTACCTCGTCCTGTGGATCTACGGCCTCGTGATCGACCACGACAGCGGCGCCAACTTCGTCGCCATCAACGGCGCGGATAACTGGCTGCACGTCCTGCTGGGCGCCGGCATGCTCGCTCTGGGCCTGACCCTCCGCGGCGCCACCCCCGGCGGCATCAGATCCGACTCGGCCGGCGCAGACGCCGGTCGCGTCGACGAGCCCGTCGCCGGCGGGCGGTAACGGGCGACACGCCAACGTCCCGCGCTTCCTCCCGAGCGCGGGCCCGCTGGCGGCGCGTGGAGGGGGCGTGCGTTCACCTCCTCACCGCGCGGCACGATGCCGGTCCGCGCCTCTTGACAGCGGCGGCTGCGCTGGGGAGGATCCCCGGTGACGCAAGTCGTCTCACTCACGAGAGGAGCGCGAGGTGGGCAGAAAGTACATCGACTGCCGCGAGGTTCCCAGCGAGATGAACTGCAGCATCGCGATCGCGGCCGACTCGGAGGACGAGCTGGTCGAGGCCGCGGTGCAGCACGCGATCTCGGTTCACTCGCACGAGGACAGCCAGGAGCTTCGGGACATGGTCCGTCAGGGCGTCAAGGAGATGGAGGGCGCAGTCGTCGAGTAGGGCCGTCGGGCTGCGGCGGCGCATGTCGCGGGCGAAACCGTGACGGTCGCCACGGGACGACAGGACGTTGCGGCGTTGCTCGCAGAAGGCCATGCGGCGTTGGCCGTCGGCGCTTGGGGCGCGGCACGGAGCGCCTTCATCTCGGCGGCTGGGCTCGACGCCCGGGCCGACGCGCTCGAGGGGCTCGGCATTGCGGCCCGGTACCTGCTCGACGCGGATGCGGCGTTCGCCGCGCACGAGGAGGGGTACCGGACGGCGCGTATCGCCGACGACCCCGACACGGCGGCCCGCTTCGCCGTCCAGCTCAGCTACGACGCGTACGCATTCCGGGGCCCCGCGGAGGCCGTCGGCTGGGTCGAGCGGGCGGCCATGCTCGTGGAGGGGCGGCCCGCAACGATGGCGACCGCGTTCGTGCCGTTCGTTCATGCGTACATGGCGTTGCTCGCCCGGCACGATCCCGAGCAGGCCCAGGGAGGCGCGGCCGAGGCGGCGGCTGTGGCGCGGGCCGTGGGGGCGATCGATCTGGAGATGTTGTCGGTCGCGCTCGAAGGGCTGGCGCTCGTCGCGAGCGGTGCCATCCCCGCGGGCATGGCGAAACTTGACGCAGCGGCGGCAGCCGCGGTCGGTGGCGAGTCGCGGGCGCGCTCGTGGGCCGGGACGGCTGGAGTTGCTTCATCGTCCGCGCCTCCAACGCCCGCGCGATCGGGGCCGGCACCCTGTTCGTCGAGGGGACGACCGCGTGGATCGGTCTGGGCGCGACGGTCCCGTCGGCACGGGGGATAGGTGCTCAGAGCGCGCTGCTTCGGGCGCGGATCGCGGAGGCCCGGCGACGCGGGTGCGGGCTCATCGTGGCCGAGACCGGCGAACGCGTCCCCGATCGCCCCGCGGCCTCCTACCGTAACCTGCTCCGGGCGGGGTTCATCGAGCACGGCCTCTGTGCGAACTTCGTCGCCGGCCCGAGGGCGAATCGGCCTGCGAGGCGAGACGAGCCCGTCGGTTCGTGAGACGTCGTCGGGCGGACAGTGACGCTTGCAGCCTGATTCCGGGGATCGTGTGCCGCTCGGCGCCTCTCGCGGGGGGTCGTTTGCACTTATTCGATTCCCGAGGGTGGCGGGGGGCCGGTGAAGCGTAGAATGCTCGGCCTGTTGGGGTTCACACACGGGGGAGGGGTTGATGGGGGTATTCGAGGACGGGGTCGAGGGCACACGTGCCTGGATGACGAGCGAGCGGTTTGCGGAGACGACGCGGCTGTTCTCGCCCAGGCAGGTGGTCGAGCAGCGGGGCACGATCCCGTCCGATTACATCGTGGCGCGCAATGCCGCCGAGCGGTTCTACGCGCGACTGCGCGAGCTGTTCGACGCGAAGCGCTCGATCACGTCCTACGGTCCGTACTCGCCCGGGCAGGCCGTCGCGATGAAGCGCGCCGGCATCGAGGGCATCTACCTCGGCGGCTGGGCGACGTCGGCCAAGGGATCCAAGGACGAGGATCCGGGCCCGGACCTCGCCAGCTACCCGCTGAGTCAGGTGCCCGACGAGGCCGCCGGTTTGGTGCGTGGGCTGCTGACGGCCGATCGCAACCAGAGCTTCGCCCGCTCCAAGATGACGCAGGCCGAGCGTGACGCGACGCCCGTCGTCGACTACACGCCGTTCATCATCGCCGACGCCGACACCGGCCACGGCGGGGATGCCCACGTGCGGAACCTGGTGCGGCGCTTCGCCGAGGTCGGCGTCCCCGGCTACCACATCGAGGACCAGAAGCCCGGTGCCAAGAAGTGCGGCCACCAGGGCGGCAAGGTGCTGGTGGGATCGGACGAGCAGATCAAGCGCCTGAACGCCGCGCGCTTCCAGCTCGACATCATGGGTGTGCCGGGCATCATCGTGGCGCGGACCGACGCCGAGGCGGCCAACCTTCTGGAGAACTGCGGCGACGAGCGCGACCAGCCGTTCATCCTCGGGGCCACCAACCTGGCCGTGCCGAGCTACAAGTCGGCGTTCCTCGCCGTCATCCGCCGCCTGCACGACGCGGGCGTCACGGACCTGAGCGGCCACCTGCTCTACGCGCTGCCCGAGGCCGAGTCGGCCGAGGCGGACGCCTGGTTGCAGAAGTCCGGTGTCGCCACCGCGGCGGACGCGGCGGCCAAGGCGTTCCTTGACGGTGACGGCTCACAGGCCGAGGCGGTGCTGGACACCGTCGCCGACACGTTCCTGGCGGCGTGGCAGAGCGATGCCGGCATCCTGACCCTGGGTGACGCGGTTGCCGAGCTCATCGCGTTCCGCGCCGAGGAGGGCATTCAACTCGACATGTCGGTCGAGGAGTGGCTCGAGTTCGCCCAGACGGCGTCGTGGTACACCGCGCGGGCCAAGGCGGCGAGCATGGGCCTGGAGGTCACGTGGAGCGCGGACCTGGCCAAGACCCCGGAGGGCTACTACCAGGTGCAGGGCGGCATCCCGTACGCGATCGCCAAGTCACTGGCGGCGGCGCCGTTCGCGGATCTCTTGTGGATGGAGACCAAGACCGCGGACCTGCACGACGCCAAGGAGTTCGCCGACGCGATCCACGAAGTGTTCCCCAACCAGATGCTCGCCTACAACCTGTCGCCGTCGTTCAACTGGGACACGACGGGGATGAACGACGACGAGATGCGGGAGTTCCCCAAGGAGCTCGGGCGGATGGGCTTCGTCTTCAACTTCATCACCTACGGCGGCCACCAGATCGACGGGCTCGCCTCCGAAGAGTTCAGCGCGTCCCTGCGTGAGGACGGCATGCTGGCGCTGGCCCGCCTGCAGCGGAAGTTCCGGCTGCTCGAGTCGCCGTACCGGACGCCGCAGACCCTGGTCGGTGGTCCGCGCGCCGACGCCGGACTGATGTCGGTCAGTGGCCAGACGGCCACCACCAAGGCGATGGGAGAGGGCTCGACGCAGAGCCAGCACCTGGTGCAGACCGAGGTGCCGACCAAGACGCTCGCGGCGTGGCTCGTGCGGTGGGCCGAGGTCAACGACATCCCCGGGCCGCTCAAGGTGTCGCTTCGCCCGCACACGCCGGGCTCGGATGTGCTGGAGCTCGCCATCCTCGGACCGGACGACGACAAGGTCGCCAACATGGTCTTCACGACGGTTCAGGACCGCCGTCACCGGGTGATCCTGTCGGTGCGCGACCAGAACACGTTCGCCGAGTCGATGCGCCGCAAGCGCCTGGTGACGCTACTGCACCTGTTCCTGGTCTACCGCTACCGGGCCGCCGCAATCCACTACCTGACCCCGACAGAGGACAACGCGCGCCAGAGCGAGAGCATGAAGGCGCTCGGCATCTTCTCGACCACCTACGAGGAGGTCGGCGAGATCATCGTCGCCGAGGTCGACATGGAGTTCGTGAGGCCGCTCGTGGCCGCCGACAGCACCGAGCGCGAGCGCCTGATCACACGCAAGTAGATCCCGAGCGGGGCACGGCGCCGAGCACGCCGTGCCCCCTTCGTGATGTCGGGTTCGCGCAACCAGCGGTGCCAGACACAATGGGTTGCGCCCCGTGCCGTCTGCCGGCTACCGGGAGAAGAACACCCAGTCGGTTTTTTGACGCGTGTTCGCGTTCATGTGGCAGCTTGCGCAACCCGATTCGGGGAAGGCGACCTTGGTGAAGTCGCCGCCGCCGTCCGGGCGCGTGTACTCGGCGTAGCGCCAACCGCCCGTCGCGGCGTCGTTCGCGCGCACCTTTTCCATGATCGCGATCAACGTGATCGCGTCGCCCGAGCGGGCCTCCTTGACGACCACGCTGCCGCGTCGATACGGGAAGACCTGAACATCGGGTCCGACGCCCGAGGTCGGACTGGCCCAGATGCGCTTGGCCCCGCGGTGGGCGCCCGCTCCCAGCGAGCGGAGCTCGGCGATCGGCGCAGTGGTGAGCTCCGTCCATCCGGCGTACCCCGCGATCAGGCCGGCCTCGCCGGCGGGCAGGCCGGGTAGATCCGGGGTGGGGGCGGAGGGCGTCGTCGGGGTGGTCGCGGGGGCTGCCGGAGGGACCGGCGCCTCGGCGGTGGCGGTCGTGACCGGAGGCGGGGCGGGCGGGGCGGCGGGCT
Organism: Miltoncostaeaceae bacterium; assembly: GCA_046708705.1. GTDB lineage: Bacteria > Actinomycetota > Thermoleophilia > Miltoncostaeales > Miltoncostaeaceae > CALMEC01. The sequence continues at coordinate 11,806 of JBKKDD010000201.1, forward strand.
CGTCGCCACCGCCGCACCCGGTTGCTCCGGCGAGCGCGAGAAAGCCGATCAGGGACGCGACTCGTGTGCGCATGTCGGAGATCATGCCTCTTCGACGAGACCGGGACCCCCGCCTGACCGCCGGGGACACATGCCAGATGGTCCAGCTCGGATCCGGGCCCCGCACGAGCCCGGATCCGAGTGGCTTTGTGATCAGCCGGTGACGATCGGGATCCGGCTGACGCCGGCGACCCGGGCGACCTGGGTGCATGCCCGGGCGCGGACGGTCGTGGCGTTGGCGGCCGAGGCCACGGCTGTGTTGCAACGGGTACCGCTCACGGCGCGGTCGATCCGGACCTGGACCCGCAAGGCCTTGGCGGCGCCGGGGGCGAGGTCACCGAGTGTCCAGACGAGCTTGCCCTTGCGGAGGGACGCGCCGGTCGGGCGCCTTGTGATGGTGTAGCCGGCGGGCAGGATGTCGGTCAGGACGACCGTGCTCGCTGTGGCGGTGGGGTTGGCGTTGCGGACGATGATCGTGTACGTCACGAGCTGACCGGCGGCGGCTCGTGCCGGGCCGCGCTTGGCGACCCTGAGCGTCGCGCCGGTGGTCGCGCCGGTGGTCACCACGGGCGTCAGAGGGGGGGTCGGGAGCACCCGGGACTCGGGCGTTCCGGCGGACGTGCGGCAGGCCTCGACCTGGGCGCTCGCCTGCGCGAGAACCGTCCCACCCGAGATGACCTTGGCGGTGTTGTCGTACGTCGAGCACGCGCTCGCGGGAACGGTCACCGAACGGGAGTACCTGAACGTCGACGTCGTGGCGATGTCGTCTCCGCCCTCGAGCAGGGCCGGCACGCCGAAGTTGAACGCGTCGAGCACATCGACCGTCTCGTTGACGACCGTCGTGGGTGCGCCGAATGCGAACGGCGCGGTCCCGGTCGACATGGTGTCCTTCCACGTGACGATCGCGACGTTGGTGCCCGAGGCGCTCGAGTCTACCTCGCACGTGTAGCTGACTGTGATCGACGGGATCTCCCGCGGTGAGTCGTAGGTCGACTCCCGGTGGCCGGACGCGCCAGGAATGGTTCGGTTGAGGCCGTTGTCCACGACGCAGGCGGTGCCGTCGGCGATCGAGTCGGTGATGTCGACGCCCTTCGCGACCTTGGAGTTGGGGTTCGACACCGTGATGGTGCCGGTCACCTTGAACCCGGAATCGGCCGCCTGGCCCTTGGTGGCGACCACGGCGTAGTCGAAGCTCGTGGTGTCAGCGGTTGCCGTCACCGGGCTCGTGGGCGCGGCGGACTTGGTGATCGTCCAGGGGAATGTCCGTGTGTACGAGGTCGTCGCGGTTTTGACGACCTTGAGCGGCTTGACCTTTCGTGCGTCGTCGCACTCATCGTCGCGGTGGTGGGGGCCCGTCTTGGCGTACTTCGCGGTGCGCTTGGTGAGCGCGGCCTTGGCGCGCTTGCCGACCTTGGCGGAAGCGCACTCGGCGTCGTCGGAGCCCTTCGGTCCGTACCGGTCGTGGATAACGTCCCGCGATCCTCCAGACATCGAGTTTCGGGCGTCGCCGGCGCGCACGATCGTCGCGGACGCGACAGTAGCCATCGCGGCGGATGCCGCCAATGTGAGCGCGGCGATCGTCAGCGTGGTGCGGTAGGGGTGTCCGGGTGACAAACGGGACATGACGGGCCTCCGTGCGGTCAGTGGAATCCTTGTGCATCTACGGTACGAGCAGCTCTCACCTATGTAAACGACCCAAAAGCACAGTTCAACGTCTGATTACCTACACATTCGTTTAGATCGCCCGCCTGCGCAGGCCTGCAATCCGTCGTACCCGTCCACCGGGGGGTTGCGTGGCTGCGGCGGGTCGCGGGGGCCCTGAAATGCGTCGGAGCCCCTGGCGGGGCTCCTTGGTGCGACGCGGTGCGGGGTGGTTGACGTTCCAACTCGGATCCGGCCCGCGCACGAACCCGGATCCGAAGTGGCTTTGCGACTAGCCGGTGACGATCGGGATCCGGGTGGCGCCGGCGATCCGGGCGACCGCGGTGCATGCCCGGGCGGCGACGGTCGGGGCGTTTCCGGCCGAAGCGACGGCTGTGTTGCAGCGGCGGCCGCTCGCGGTGCGGTCGATCCGGACCTGGACCCTGAGGGTCTTGGAGGCGCCGGGCGCGAGGTCACCGATCGTCCAGATGAGCTTGCCCTTGCGAAGGACGGAGCCGGTCGGGCGCTTTGCGATCGCGTAGCCGGCCGGAAGGACGTCGGTCAGGACGACCGAGGTGGCCGCGGTGGTGGTGTTGGTGTTCCGGACGATGATGGTGAACGTGACGACCTGGCCCGCGGCTGCACGTGCGGGGCCGCGCTTGGTGACCCGGAGCGTCGAGGACGGGTTGGGGGTGCCAGTGCCGACGACTACTGCGGTACCGGGCGGTGTCGGCGGGACAGCAGAGGACGTCGGGGGGGTGCGGCAGACCTGGACGTTGGCGGTCGCCGATGCCAGGACCGTCTGACCGGACATGACGCGGGCGGTGTTCGGGATCATCCCGCTGCATCCCGATGCGGGCACGGTCACGGTCCGCGTGTAGGTCGGCAGGGTCGTGGTCGAGCTGATCGCCGTGCCGCCGGCAATCGCCAGGTAGGCGCCGCCGTTGAATGAGTCGACGACGTTGACGGTGTCGTTGATGACCGGCGGGGTCGGGTCGCCGAAGGTGAAGGCCCTCTCACCGGTCCAAGCGCCGACTTCGGGCCATGTCGCGGTCGCGACGTTGGTGCCGTTGGTCGCGGCACTGAGGGAGCAGGTGTAGTCGACCATGATGGACCCTTGTCCCGGGACGGTTTGGTCGAGGCCATCCGTGACCACGCAGGCAGGTCCACCATCGATGGTGTCGGTGATGTCCACGAGCAGCGCATCTGCCTCGTTGGGGTTCGCCACCGTGATCGTGCCGCCGACCCGGTGGTTCGCGTCGTTCGGCGCGCCTTTGGTGGCAGTGACCGTGTAGGTGAACGTCTGCGTGTCAGCCGACGTGGTCACGGGGCTCGCCGGCGAGGCCGACTTCGCGATCGTCCACGGGAAGGTCCGGTCAAAGGAGGTGACGGCAGTCTTGGAGACCTGGAGCGGCTCAGGCTGCGGGTTGTCGCCGCACGCGAGCACGAGCGGGATGTTCCGCCCCGGGACCGCGGAGGTCTGGGAGCCGCCGTCGTTGACCTGCGCATGGACGTTCAGCGAGTAGCTTCCGGGGAGAACGATGGCCGAGGCCTCCCAGCCGGTCGCCGTGGCGCCGGACAGCCCGACCCACCTGAAGTCCGGTGCGATGTCGTTGTCACCGGACGTGCCGTCGACGTACTTGACCCCGCCGATCTTGATGAAGCTGTCGTCGTGGTCGGGGAGGTCGGCCTGGATCGTGACGCCGACCGAGGCCTTGACGTACGCGAAGAGCGTGGTGGTCGCGCAGTCGTAGCGGAGCGAGAGCGTCGACTCGACCTCGGTCTGCCCACCGTTGCCGCCGGCGCGGAGCATCTCGCTGAAGACGTCGGCGCTGGTCCATTCCGCGGCGTCGCCGTCGACGTTGGCGGATCCGGCGACCGGTGCGGGCGGTGTGGCGAGCGCGGAGCTCGCCATGGCCGCCGCGGCGGCGAAGCTGAGGATCGTGGCCCCGAGCATCTTGCGTCGGATGCCACGGTGAGAAGAATGGGACATGCGGCGTGCCTCCAGATACGGGCGGAACGGGTGTCGGGAGAACACGGTACGAGCAGGGAAATCCGTTGTATACGCACCGAAAGACCAGTTGGACGCATCGTGGACCTACCCGATGGTCGAGCGTCCCGAAACGGGGTTTGCGGCCCCCGCCGCGCTCGGTTCCTCGCGGCGGCGATCTCCAACCGTCGATTCTGGGCTGGGCGTTGCCGAAAATTTTCCCTCGTGGTCGGCTCGATCGAGGACGATATGCGGCACTGAGCACAAGGTCCGCTACCGTCCTGGAAGGACGCCTCAACGAGGAATCAGCCACACAGGATGGTGGGCGGTGAGCACGGCGGTCGCAATCGCACCGACAGACGATCAGACTCGAAAGATCATGAAGTTCCTGCGGCAGGGGCGCCCGGACGGCCGAATCGCCAAGCGCCTCGGCATCAGCCGCGAGGAAGTGCGCGCCACCATCCACGGGGTGATCGACGCCGCGCGACTCGACGATCAGGCCACGGTCGCCTCGCTCGCCCTGCAGGTCGGCATCGCGACCCTCGACGCCGGCGACGCTACGCCCGGGTCAGCTCTCGCGTGAGCGGATGAACGCGGTCAGGCCGTAGGCCGAGACCGGCGTCAGGCCGTGGCGGCGATAGAAGCCCTCGGCGCCGCGTTCGGAGATCAGCACCTGGTGGTGGAACATCTCGATCGGATACCGATCCAGCAGCTCCTGGAACAGCGCGCTGCCGATGCCCTGGCGCTGGCGGTCGGGCCGGACGAGGATGTCGGCGATGTAGACGGCGAACGCCCCGTCCGAGAGCGCCCTGGCGTAGCCGACGACCACGTCGTCGTCGAGCGCCACCAGCGACGCCGCCGAGCGGGTGATCGCGGTACGCAGACGGTCCGGGTCGGTGGCGTGAATCCAGCCGTGGGCCCGGTACAGGCCCAGGATCGCGTCGAAGTGGCGGTCGGGGTGCGCGGACTCGACGGCGACGCGCGGTCTCAGCGTCGCCACGGGTGACCCTCCAGAAGGTGCCGATATACTCGTCCGCCGATGAGCCCAGTCTATTCCACGCTGCCGGAACGCTACGACCCCCAGGTCGTGGAGGCGAAGTGGCAGGAGATCTGGGACGAGGCGGAGGCGTTCCGGGCCGAGCCGATCAGCCGCGACGGCGTGCCGCCCGTGGCGCCGGACCGTCCCAAGGCGTACGTGCTGGAGATGCTCCCGTACCCGTCGGGCGAGGCGCACATGGGTCACGTCAAGAACTACACCATGGGCGATGTCGTGGCGCACTTCCGGCGCCGACAGGGCTGGGTTGTGTTCCACCCAATGGGCTACGACGCGTTCGGGCTGCCCGCCGAGAACGCCGCCATCCGCACCGGCCGGCCGCCGGAGGAGGTGACGCGAGACAACATCGCGCGCATCCGCGAGCAGCTGCGGCGGCTGGGCTTCTCGATCGACTGGCAGACGGAGCTCGCGACCTGCGACGAGGGCTTCTACCGCTGGACGCAGTGGCTCTTCCTGCGGATGTTCGAGAAGGGGCTCGCCGAGCGGCGTGAGGCGGCGGTCAACTGGTGTCCGGTGGATCAGACGGTGCTCGCCAACGAGCAGGTCGTCGACGGGGCGTGCGAGCGCTGCGGCACGCAGGTGGAGATGCGCCAGCTCTCCCAGTGGTTCCTGCGGATCACCGACTACGCGCAGCGACTGCTGGACGACATGGACACGCTCGTCGACTGGCCCGAGCGCGTGCTGACGATGCAGCGCAACTGGATCGGACGGTCCGAGGGTGCGCGCGTCACGTTCACGACCGACGACGGCGCGCACGACATCCCGGTGTTCACCACCCGGCCCGACACGCTGTTCGGCGCGACGTTCTTCCTGCTGGCGCCCGAGCATGCGCTCGTGCCGCAGCTTGTGGCGGGCCGTCCCGAGGCGGCGGAGGTCACCGAGTACGTGCGCCAGGCCGCCCGCGCCGACATCGCCGATCGGACCGCCACCGAGCGACCCAAGACCGGCGTGTTCACGGGCCGGTACGTGGTCAACCCGGTCAACGGCGAGCACATCCCGGTGTGGGTGGCCGACTACGTGCTGATGGACTACGGCACCGGGGCCATCATGGCGGTCCCCGCGCACGACGAGCGCGACTTCGCGTTCGCGCGGCAGTTCGGCCTCCCGGTGCGCCGGGTGGTCGCCGCGCCGGACGTGGCGGCCGACGCGCCACTCGAGGCCGCCGAGCCGGGCGACGGCGTGATGGTCAACTCCGACATCCTCGACGGCATGGAGGTGGCCGAGGCCAAGGCCGCCATCGCCGCGTGGCTTGCCGAGCGCGGGCTGGGCGAGGCCACCGTCGGCTTCCGGCTGCGCGACTGGCTGATCTCGCGCCAGCGCTACTGGGGCGCGCCGATCCCGGTGGTGCACTGCCCGGCCTGCGGTACGGTGGCGGTGCCCGACGACGAGCTGCCGGTGCTCCTGCCCCGGGTCGACGATTACGCACCCAAGGGCATGAGCCCGATCGCCGCCGCCGAGGACTTCGTCGCGACGACCTGCCCGGGATGCGGGGGCCCGGCGCGTCGCGAGACGGACACCATGGACACGTTCGTCGACTCGTCCTGGTACTTCCTGCGCTATACCGCGCCCAACCTGACCACGGCGGCGTTCGAGCGCGAGATCGTCGACTACTGGCTGCCGGTCGACCAGTACATCGGGGGCGTCGAGCACGCGATCCTGCATCTGCTGTACGCCCGGTTCTTCACCAAGGTCCTGTTCGACCTGGGCTATGTCGGCTTCGCCGAGCCGTTCGCGCGCCTGTTCACCCAGGGGATGATCTATTACCAGGGCGCCAAGATGAGCAAGAGCAAGGGCAACGTCGTCGCGCCGGACGAGATGGTCAACCGCTACGGCGCCGACACGCTGCGGCTGTACGTGCTGTTCATGGGGCCGGCCGCCGACGACGCCGAGTGGTCCGATCACGGCATCGAGGGGCAGCGGCGGTTCCTGGACCGGGTGTGGCGCCTGGTCGCTGGGCAAGAGGGCGAGGCGCTGGTCGCGCGTCCCGAGCGCTCGGTCCTGGCCGAGCTGCCCGCCGCGCTCGCGCTGGTGCGCAAGGCCGAGGCGACGGTTGCCAAGGTCACCGACGACATCGGCGCGCGGTTCTCGTTCCACACCGCGATCTCGGCGATCCAGGAGCTGGTCAACGACGCGACCAAGGCCAGGGCGGAGGCGACGCTGAACGGCGCCGTCGGCGAGCAGGCGCTGCGCTACGCGACGCAGTCCGTGGTGTCCCTGCTGTTCGTGTTCGCCCCGCACGCGGCGAGCGAGCTGTGGGAGGCGCTCGGCGGGGAGCGGCTCTGGGTCGCGCCGTGGCCGGAGGCCGACGAGGCGTGGCTGGCCCGCGAGTCGGTCACCGTCGCGGTCCAGGTCAACGGCAAGCTGCGCGAGACGCTCCAGGTCCCCGCGGGCCTCGCAGACGCCGACGTCGCCGCGCTGGCCAAGGAGTCGCCGAAGGTGCAAGCCGCGATCGACGGCAAGGCCGTCCGCCGGGAGATCGTGATCCCCGACCGGCTCGTCAACCTGGTGGTCGGATAGCGCAGGTCCGGGGCCCCAAGCCTCAAGTGAACATCGAGATCTGCGTTCGTGCCAGGCACGCGTTACCGGTCCGTAGCGTTCACCGGGCGAAATGTGTGTCGTGAAAGTTGACGAAGTCGACACACTATTGGCACAGATAGGTGCTGCGCTGTCACACTTGTGTGGCTACGTTGGGGGCATGGAACGGCTCCTTCCGTGGCTGCGCAAATCGGGGTGGGCGTACGTGTTGCTGGCGGTGGCCTTGGCGGGGCTCGGCTGGCGGCTCGCGGGCAGCGCGGCCGGTCCGACCCAACCACGCGCACAGGCGGCCGCGACGATCGCCTCGCGCCCGGCGCAGGCGTTCGTGGTCCATGTCGCGGGCGCGGTGCGCAAGCCCGGGGTCTACCGGATCCCCGACGGCGGGCGCGTTCAGCAGGCGATCCGGCTCGCCGGCGGCGCGACGGCCAAAGCCGATCTGGCGGCGATCAACCTGGCCGCGCCGTTGCAGGACGGCCAGCAGGTACTGGTGCCGGCGCGGGTCGTCGCCGTGGCGGGTGGTGCGGGTTCGGCCTCGTCGAGCGCGAGCGGCGCACCGATCAGCCTGTCGACGGCCACCGTGGAGCAGCTCGATTCCCTGGACGGAATTGGCCCCACGTTGGCGGCCAGGATCGTCGACTGGCGGACCCGCCACGGAGGCTTCGCGTCGGTGGACCAACTGATGGACGTGCCGGGCATCGGTCAGGCCCGGTTGGACGCCATCAAATCCGGGCTCACGCCGTGAGGTGAGACGTCGCGTCTCGGCGGGGCCGCTGCTTCGCCATGCGCCGCACACGCTTCTTGTGGCGATGTGCGCGGGCCTGCTGCTGGCGCTGGTCGTTCACGTGCCCGCAGGCGCGGCGCTCGTCGGAGTCGTGGTCGCGTGCGGCGCGGGCTTCGTGACCCTCCGGGCCGGTCGTGCCGGGGCGTCGCTCGGGGTCTGGGCCCTGGCTCTTGCCGTCGCCGGGCTGGGCTGGGGTGGCATGCGCGTGCAGGCGACCAGCGCCTCGCCCGTCCCGGCACGGTCGGTGGCGGGTGTCGTGCAGGTGGACAGCCAGCCGCAACAGAGTGCGCGCGGGTGGCGGGTGCGTGTGCGCGTCGTGGAGCTCTCGACCCGTGGCGTCGAGCCCGGCACACGATTGCTCCTGGATCTGCCGGCAGGCCCCGCCGGAATCGCTCCCGGCAGGCGGCTGCGCGTGCGCGGTCGTCTGGGGCCCGCCGCGACTGCGCGTTCGCCCGGATGGTGGCGGTCGTACCTCGCCCGGACGTCGGTCGCCGGGCGCCTGCAGGCAACGACGGTCACGCCGGCCGGACGGCGCGGCGGACTGGGCGGGTTGCGTGACCGTGCGCGGGAGGCGGCGTCGGAGGCGGTCGGCGCTGGGTTGTCCGGTGAGCGGCGGGCGGTCGTTCGCGGCATGGCCCTGGGCGGCGGCGCCGGGCTCTCCGAGGAGACGGCCGAGTCGTTTCGCGACGCCGGTGTGTGGCACCTGCTCGCGGTGTCGGGACAGAACGTCGCGATGGTCGCGTTCGCGATCACGACGCTGCTGTGGGCGTTCGGCGTCAGCCGGCGACAGGGGTCGGCGGCCGGGTTGGTCGCGATCGGCGTCTACTGCCTGGTGTGCGACGGTGGCGCCTCGGTCGTCCGCGCGGGGATCATGGGCGCGCTGGGGGTGCTCGCGCTGCTGCGCACGCGCGAGGCGCAGAAGTGGTACCTGATGCTGGTCGGGCTGACCGTGCTGCTGATCCATCAGCCGCGGGCCATCGGCGATCCCGGCCTGCAGTTGTCGTTCGCCGCCGTCGCGGGGATGTTCACGCTCGCGGGGCCGATCGCGACATGGTACGGCGGGTTCATGCCCAAGGCCCTCGCGGGGTTCGCCGCGCAGGCGGCCGCGGCGACGCTCGCCACCGCGCCCGTGGTCATCTGGCACTTCGGGGAGCTCTCGCTGGCGGGGCTGGTCGTCAACCTGGCGGCGGTGCCGCTGGCCGCCGGGATCGTCGTGGCGGCGTTGGCGGGGATCGCCATGGGCACGCTCGCCGCGCCACTCGGAGTCGCGGTCGGATGGATCGCGGGGATGGGCGCGGCGGTCGTGATCTGGCTCGCGCGTACTGGCGCCGCGATTCCCGGCGCCAGTGTGGCGCTTCCGGCATGGAGCGCCGCGATCGCCGCCGTGGTGTGGAGTGGCGTGCTGGTCGCGCTGCGCCGCCTGCGGGCGGTGAGCGGACCGCTGACGGCGATCCGCCCCGCGCGGACCGTGGTCCTGGCGGCCCTTGCGGCGATGGTCGCCGTGCTCGCGATGGTCATTCCGGTCGCCCGTCCGCCCGAGCCGTGGCCGGTGCGGGCCGCCGTCACCGCCCTGGACATCGGACAGGGCGACGCGATCCTGCTGCGCTCGCCGGATGGGGCGGCGGCGCTGTTCGACACCGGTCCGCCGGGCTCACCGGCGCCGGTGCGACGCGCGTTACGGCGGGCCGGGGTCAGGCGGCTCGATCTGATGGCGATCACCCACGATCAACTCGATCACTCCGGCGCGGCGCCGGCCATCCTGGACGGCGTGCAGGTTGGGATCTTCGCGACGCCTGTGGCCGTGCCGGGCCTCGCGGCCAGAGCGCGTGCCCGTGGCGTCGCGGTGCGGACGATCGCAGCGGGTGACGTCATCGCTGTCGGGGTGTGGCGGCTCGACGTGATGTGGCCGCCGCCCGGGTTCACGCCTCCTCCCGACGCCAACGATGCGGCGCTCGTCATCCTGGCACGGGCGCCCGGGATCTCGGCGCTGCTGACCGCCGACGCCGAGAGCGACGTCCTGTCTCGGCTCCGCCTGGTCCACGTCGACGTGCTGAAGGTGTCCCACCATGGCTCGGAGGATCCGGGTCTGGCGGACGTCCTGCGGCGCCTGACACCGAGTGCCGCGCTGATCTCCGTGGGGACCGGCAACTCCTACGGGCACCCGGTGGCCGCCACGCTGGCGACGTTGGCCGACTCCGGGGTGCGGGTCGCCCGCACCGATCGCTCGGGCACGGTGACGGCGGTTGCCGGCACCGGCGGCGTCGCCCTGCAGCTCGAGCGCTCCGGCGCACACCGACCGTGACCGCCGCCCCCTGGGGACGGCGATCACGACGATGGTCCTACTCGGAGCCCCCGGCGATCGGCGCAGCCACCCGGGCGGGCGCCGGTCCCTCGATGGCGACGTTCGGCAGCCAGTCGAGGCCCTTGGGCAGGTACCAGTTGGCCGTGCCCAGCAACCGCATGATCGACGGCAGCAGGATGCCGCGCACCAGGGTGGCGTCGATCAGGACCGCGACCGCCAGGCCGAAGCCCATCTGCTGGAACATCACCAGGTCACCGGCGGCAAAGCCCCCGAAGACTGCGACCATGATCAGCGCGGCGCCCGTGATCAGACGACCGCTCGAGCTGATGCCGTGCGTGATCGAGTCGACGTTGTCCCCGCTGTGCAGGAACCGCTCGCGAATCCGCGACAGCAGGAACACGTGGTAGTCCATCGACAACCCGAAGAGCACCGCGAACAGGAAGATCGGGATCCATGCCTCGACGGTGTCCACCTGCTGGAAGCCGAAGAACCCGGCGCCGACCCCCTTCTGGCTGACCAGCGTCACCAATCCGAACGCGGCGCCCACCGACAGCAGGTTGAGCACGATTGCGACGATCGGAACCACGATCGATCGGAATGCCAGGAGCAGCACCAGGAACGACAGCGCCAGCACCACGATCACGACGATCGGCAGGTAGTCGCGTGAGATCTGGAAGTAGTCGAGGTTCTGCGAGGTCGCCCCACCGACGGGAAGCGTCGTGGCATCGCGCAGGCGGTTGACCGCGTCCTCGGCGGCGGGGCTCGTGGAGTCCGCGTTGACCGGCACCGCCAGCACGCCGCCGGACGGGCCGGCACCGGGCTCGAGGGCCGGGGTTCCCAGCACCGGATCGCCCGCCGTGCTCGCGGTGATGCGGGCGATCTCGGCGGTGTTGGCCCCGGACGTGGTGTCGCCGGCGATGGGGATACGTGCGGGCGCGATCGCGCCGACGTTGAACTGCTTCTCCAGCGTCTCGAAGGCCTGGCGGGCCTCGATGTTCGGCGGGAGGGTCTCGACACCTGAGGCGCCCGTATTGATGCCCCAGTATGGGATGGACGCGGCGATGAGCAGCCCGGCGGCCAGCACGAAGCTCACGACCGGCCGCTTCATGACCTGACGAACGGTCTTGCCCCACATGCCGGAACGGTCGGCGCTGCGTGCGAACCGGCGGGGCACCAGGCGTCCGCGCTCGATCCGGTCGCCGAGCACCGAGAGCAGCGCAGGCAGCAGGGTCATCGCGGCGGCGACGGCGGCCAGCACGGCCAAGATCGCGCCCAGGCCCAGGCTGACGAACACCGACATCGGGACGATCAGCAGGCTCAGCAGGGCCACAACCACCGTGATGCCCGAGAAGAACACGGCCCGGCTGGAGGTGTCTCCGGCGCGCTCGATGGCGTCCAGCTTGTCCACGCCCAGGGCACGCTCCTCGCGGAAGCGGCTGACGATGAACAGGGCGTAGTCGATGCCTACCGCAAGTCCCATCATCGTGATCATGTTCTGCACGAAGAACGAAAGCTCGCCGAGCTGGCCGATCAGGGCGGTTAGGGCGAGCGCCACGACGATCGCGACGATCGCGAGGATGAGCGGCAGCAGCGCCGAGACGACCGCGCCGAACACGAACAGCAGGATGATCAGGCCGATGCCGATTCCGATCGACTCGCCGACCTTCAGGTCGTTCTCGGCCACCTTGTTGCTGGCCTCCTCGATCGAGGTCAGACCCGTGATCTTGACGTCCAGGCCGGCCGTGCCGTCGAGCGACTTGGCCGTGTCGATGACCGTCGTGATGTTGTCGCGTGCCTCGTTGAGGCTGCCGGCCATCACGACCGGGATCACCGCCGTCTTGCCGTCCTTGGAGATCAGGCGTGGGTCGGCGGTGGGGGAGATCGCGGACGCCACGACGTTCGGGCCGAGCGCCGTCATCTTGTCGGTCAGCGCGTCGAGCTGGGTGCGCAGCGCGGGGTCGGCGAACGTGCCCGTCGAGGCGCCGACGACGATCTGCTCGACGACTGCGTCGGGCGAGCCGGTGATCAGCTCGATCTGATTGGCGGCCTTCTGGCTTTCGGGAGTGGTCACGAACGACTGGGCGGGGCTCAAGACGTCGGCCAGGAGCATCGCGATCACGGCCATGGATGCGACGAGCGTCGCGACCCAGAGCCAGATCACCCGCTTCGGGTGCTCGGCGGAGCTGCGTGCAAGCGCCCGTGGAGAGAGAGACGAGAACATCAGGAAGACTCCTTGTTCAGTTCATCGGAGTGGCCGCACAACCGACCGGTTGGTACTTTCGGTATGAAAAAAAGTGGGATCAGTTGGTGGCGGCGAGGGGGACCGGGACCCGGATGCCGACGGCCGTGAACACGAATGCCAGGTACTCGTCGGTCCGGCGTGACACCAGCTCCGGATCGCCGGAGACGTCCGCGAGCTGGTCGTAGCCGAGGAACGCGCAGACGGCGAACATCGCGGCTTGCTCGACGTCGACCTCCGTGTCCATGTCGCCCTGGGACTGTGCCGTTCGCATGAGATCGGCGGTGACCGAGAACCACCCGTCGAAGGGGCGAATTCGCTCGGCCATCTCAGGCAGGCCTGCGAGCTCCTCACAGAGGCGGCCGATCGCAGAGCCCGCTGAGGCGCCGCACTTGGCGGCCGCGGCGGATCGCACCATTGCCGCGATCTGATCGACCGCGCGCGGGTGGTATCCCGCGGCGGCGAAGATCGCGTCGCGCCATTCGGTCCTGACGGTGTCGAGGACCTCGAGCGCGAGCTCGGCCTTGCTGTTGAAGTGGAAGTAGAAGCCGCCCTTGGTCAGGCCGCTCGCCTTGATGATGTCGTTGAGCGAGGTGCCGGCGAACCCCCGCTCCATAAAATGCGTTGCTGCGGCGTCGACGATGCGCTTACGCGTCGCCTCGCCGCGGTCCGTTTGCGTGGTCGATTGTGGTGGCACGCGCGGCAAACTACCGACCGACCGGTTGGTTTGTCAAGCGCGGCGTACACGAATTTCGTCAACCACTCCGAACGAATCGCCAACGACGTGCGGCAGCCGAAGGAGCGATCCTCGCCAACATCAGAGCCATTCCCCGTGCAGTCATGCCGTCGCCGCAACCCCATGGCCCCGCCGTTCGACCCACCCTCCGACGAAGCAGACCTATCGCAAGTGTCACAGAGCTTCGCCAAATGGCATTTTCGTCGGATCGCCGCGGCCTTCATCGTCCGGCCGACCAGACCAGTTCGCACACTTCGCACGTAGCACAGGGTTCGGCCGAATGGCATTTGGGCGAAATCGCGCACCGGCGCGGTGCGCCAGTTGGTGGGGTCTTGATCATTCGGTTGGTATCGACGATCGCGGCGCGGCGCGGCGTCGGTGTGTGCGGCGCTAGGCTTCGTGAAATGGGACTGAGCGGCCAGTTGCTCGGGGGTTGCACGCGGCCGGTCTCGTCCGCGACCGATCAGCCGCGAGCGTGTGACATCTCCGCTCAGTCGGCTCAGCCGGGTGGGGGCGCGTGAGCCAGTCGCGTCAGCCGCTTGCGGTCGTCTATGGGATCTGGGGTGAGGATCGGGGCAAGGTCGAGCGGGCGCTTCGCCGGCTGCAGGACAGGGTGCAGTCCGAGGGCGGAATGCCGTCGGAGGTCGTGGATGCCACCCAGACTCCCGCGGTCGAGGTCGTCGCCGCGTGCGAGACGCTGTCCTTCGGTGGGACGCGCCTGGTCGTCGTGCGCGGAGCCGACGGGTGGCGTGCGGACGACGCGACCCCGGTGGTCGAGTACCTCGCCTCGCCCAACCCTGCGACGTGCCTCGCCCTGATCGGCGAGGGCGCGACCACGCCCAAGCTCAAGGCGGCGATCGAGGCGGCGGGCCAGGTGCTGACGTTCGGGCCTGATCCCAAAGCAAAGCGATCCGAGCGCACCAAGTGGTTCGTCGATCACACGGTCGCGGAATGCCATCGAAACGGCGCCAAGATCCCGACTGCCGTCGCCCGCGAGGTCGTGCGCCTGGTCGGCGAGGACGCGACATCGCTCAGCCAGGAGGCAGCCAAGCTCGCCTCCGCGGCGGATGGAGCGCCGATCGACAAGGACCTGGTCGCGTCACTCGTCGTCGAGAACCCCGAGGCGAAGGCGTACGAGCTGGCCGACGCGATGGTCGCGGGGAACCGCGCCAGGGTCTATGACCTGCTGGACGAGCTCGGCGTCGGAGACAAGCCGACCGACCCCGCGGTGATCCACGCGACCCTGACCCGTCACTTCCGCGGCATCGCCGTGGCCCAGGCCCTCGGTGAGGACGCCACCCCGGACGCGGTCGGTGAGGCGACCGGACTCAAGGGCTATCCGGCGCAGAAGGCGCTCGAGCACGCACGTGCGCTCGGGTCGGGCTCAGGCGAACGGTGTGTCTCGCGGCTCGCGACGCTGGAACTCGACCTGCGTGTCTCGGCGTTCGGCGACCTGGGCCGGTCCGGAGACGACGGCAGGCGCTTCGTGCTGGAGCTCGCCGCCCGCGACCTGCTCGGGCTCGTCCGCGGCTGATCGCCTCAGAATGAAGGGCGGAACGATCTTCCCTTCGTCACCGACGGGGTCGAGTCCGCCGTGGCGCGGGCGCGGTCTGCCACCGGCAACAAGGACGTCACGGTCTTCGGCGGGGCGAGCGCGATCCAGCAGACGCTCAGGGCCGGCCTCCTCGACGAACTGGAGCTCCACCTCGTTCCGTGATCCTGGGCGGCGGCGAGCGGTTGCTCAAGGGCGTGGCCGGCACGAGGCTGGAACTGTTGGTCCGGTTTCGCGGATCTGGGTCTCGGGCGACGAGGGCCGGCGGTTTCGTCCTGGCGCTTGCGACGCTGAACTCCTGGCCCTCGTGAGCATCTGAGCGATGAGCGCGAGTCAGCCCTCGATGAACCTTCCCCGCACCCTCAGGTACGCGTTGCCGCCGACGCGCTTGGCCGCCTTCTTGATCTGCCACGACAGTGCCTGTGAC
>JBKKDD010000202.1:0-3491 GCA_046708705.1 Miltoncostaeaceae bacterium
ATCGACGACCTCCGCTAAAACCCGGCGCTTCGGTTGAGAACGCCCTGACCATCGAGGGGCCGCTACACTCTTCGCCCGCTGACCCGTTACACCGGGACCGCCGCCGAAAATTCCACGGCGAGCGTGACGGCCGAGCGCCTGATCCTGAGCTGCGAGTTCGGCAATGCGCCGAAAGGGACGCCATCGATCTTGCCGGCCTTGGCCCGGTCCCGCACCGTCTCCGCTCCGTCCCAGACGGTGCGGGACGCTCCCGCACCGTCTAGGTGCGGTAAACCTGCTAGTCGGTGAGTGCCGATGAAGGGAGGCGAAAGCCCCGCGGACGCAGGGTTTTTCTCAGTGCCCCCGGCAGGATTCGAACCTGCGACACCAGGTTTAGGAAACCTGTGCTCTATCCCCTGAGCTACGAGGGCTGGGGCCAAAATTTGGGCCTTCGCAAACGGGGTGGGAATAATTTGAGAACTCTCCGTCCGCTGAGCCCGAACTGGGCATCGTCAGGATACCGGGGGCAGTCAGATAGTCGTAGGAGCCCTTCTTCGGGGCGGGGTCAATCGGAGTCGTCGTCCTCGAACTCCCAGAGGCTGTGGATTGTGGACCTCGTCTGCGCCACATGGAACCGGGCGGGAGAGCGGACGGGGTGGCGGGCAGGTTGCACTGCCGTCTCCGTAGTGCGAAGCTCCGCATCGAATGCGGACACAGAAGAGGAGGATTCGATGGCAGTCGCCGTTGAGATGAACTTCCCGGGCACAACGCTCGACCAGTACGACCAGGTGATCGCGAAGATGGGGCTCACCTCAGGGGGCCCCGGGCCGGCTGGGGCCATCTCCCACTGGGCCGCCAAGACCGACGACGGCATCCGCGTCGTTGACGTCTGGGAATCGAGAGAGGCCTTCGACCGGTTCGCCCAGGAGCAGATCGGACCACTCACGCGCGAGGCCGGCTTCGCTGGCGAGCCCGAGAGTCGATTCTACGAGGTCCACAGCTACCTCACGTCGGGTTCGTAGCCCCATCACCGCGGCCGGGCGGGACGCCCCGACTTCACCCCGCGCGAGCACGACGACACCGTCGTCTGATCTGCGGGCGAGGTCAGAAGCGGCAAGCCTTTTCGCGTTCGCGCATGGCGTCCGCATGAGCCGCCGTGATTGTTGATTCCCCACGGTGGATTGCTTCAAGGGAGGCGATGATGTAGCGGCGGTACTCCGCCGCCGGTGCTCCTCGGGGACCAAGTTCTCGAACAGGGGACCGTGGCCCCGCTCGGCCTCCGCGAGCTGAGTGATCTTGCCGGCGATTACTCGACCGAGGGACCCGGCGAACCAGTCGGGGTCCTTCACGAGCCGATCCGTCCATTCTCCAGCGTCGCGGTTGTCGGGGTCCGCACGGCCCCTGGTACTGGCACCCGTGGATCGACGAGGGTTTGACGCGCCTGCTCGGTTTCCCGTCAGTTACCGGGCTTCCGTAAGGCCGCTCGTCATGCGGGTTCTCATCCGCCCTCGGTCGCGCCTGGCAGGATGGACGGGACCGATCCGACGGAGGGCATTGTGGGCGCGCAGGACGAGCACGACATCGAGGGGCTCTCGTCGGCGGCGATCTGCGACGCCATGGCGCAGGCGTTCGGCCACCGCGCGCACGTCGTGGACTTGGTGACGCCGACGCCCGGGGAGGTGCTGTTCGGCCGGGCCGCGACGATCAGGCACTTCCCCAACCGCCGCGACCACCACAGCGGGGCCGACCGGTTCGACCAGTTGCTCGAGGCCGTCGCCGGGACCGGGCATGTGCTGGTGCTGGGGGCCGGCGGCCACCCCGACCAGGCGTTGGCGGGCGGCAAGAAGGTCGCTCGCGTCGAGGCCGCCGGGTTCACGGGGATCCTGACCGACGGGCGCTTGCGCGACCTGGAGGAGATCGGCGGCTTCGACCTGGTCGCCTACTGCGGCGGCGAGACGGTCCGGGCGGCAGGCGACGACGTCACACCGCTGGCGGCGAACGTCCCGGTCGAGATCGACGGGGTCGGCGTGCTGCCGGGGGATTGGGTGTTCGCCGACGGGGCGGGGGCCGTGGTCATCCCCGCGGACGCCGTCGCCGGGGTGCTCGAGGCCGCGCGGCTGATCGAGGAGAAGGACGCTGCCGCCGTCACGGCGGCTCGGCTCCGCCTGAAGTAGCCGGCACGGGGCCGACACCGGGCGTTGCACCGGCGCACTCCGTGGGGGAGGATGGCTGCGCGTCTTGTCACGAACCAACCTCCCCTTCCCCGGGGGCGCTGAAAGGAGTTCGACGATGGCTGAGACCATGCGCGCCGCAGTCTTCCGCGGAAAGCACGACATCCACATCGAGGAGGTCGCGAAGCCCTCGTGCGGACCGACCGACGCAATCGTCCGCGTTACGACGACGACGATCTGCGGCACGGACTCGCACATCTGGCGCGAGGAGTACCCCGTCGCCGACGGCCGGGTCGTCGGTCACGAGCCGGTCGGGGTGATCGACCAGATCGGCGAGGCGGTGCAGGGCTACAACGTCGGCGACCGGGTCGTGGTGGGGGCGATCACCCCGTGCGGCGCCTGCTACTTCTGTCAGCACGGCGACTTCTCCCAGTGCGCCGGCTACGAGGACAAGTGGGGGATCATCGGCGGCTGGCGCCTCGGCAACTCGGCCGACGGGGTGCAGGCCGACTACTTCCGGGTCCCGTACGCCCAGGCCAACCTGGCCAAGATCCCCGACGGGGTCAGCGACGAGGAGGTCATGTTCGTCACCGACATCGCCTCCACCGGGATCTCCGCGGCCGAGACCGCCAACGTCCGCATCGGCGACTCGGTCGTGGTCTACGCCCAGGGCCCCATCGGGCTGTGCGCCACCGCCGGGGCGCGGCTGATGGGAGCGAGCCTGGTCATCGGCGTCGACTCCAACCCCACCCGCCTCGCCATGGCCACGACCATGGGCGCCGACGTGGTCATCGACTTCACGCAGGAGGACCCGGTCGCCAAGGTCAAGGCGCTGACCGACGGGCGCGGCGCCGACGTCGCCATCGAGGCGCTCGGCATCCAGGAGACGTTCGAGAACTGCATGAAGTCCGTCCGCCCCGCCGGCGTGGTCTCGTCACTCGGCGTCTACGGCGACAAGGTCACGATCCCGCTGGAATCCTTCGTCTACGGCATTGGCGATGTCGACATCCGCACCACGCTTTGCCCCGGCGGCAAGGAGCGCATGCGCGCCCTGATGTCCCTGGTCTCGGCCGGGCGGCTCGACCTCAAGCAGCTCATCACCCACCACTTCACCCTCGACCAGATCGAGGAGGCGTATCCGCTGTTCTCCAACCAGGAGGACGGGGTCCTGAAGGTCGCGATCACCACGTGACGTCCGCCATTTCCGGGTCCGCACGACGGGGGCCCGGCAGGCGGCGGGGAGGCGACGATGCCAAGCTACGATCTTGAATGTCGGGATTGCGGACTTCGCTTCGAGCGGTTCCGGCAGGGGTTCCTGCGCGAGGAGGACCGGGTGTGCAC
>JBKKDD010000203.1:0-6196 GCA_046708705.1 Miltoncostaeaceae bacterium
GGCCGGCGCGCCCCGACCCCCACCGCCGCCGGAGCGGGTGGTCTGACGGCCAGGGAGCTCGAGGTTCTCACCCTGGTCGCCGATGGCGCGACCAACCGCGAGATCGCGGAGCGCCTCGTCATCAGCCCGCCAACCGCGGCGCGTCATGTCGCGAACATCTTTCTGAAGCTCGGCGTGGGCAGCCGCGCCGAGGCGGTCAAAGTCGCCTCGGATCGTCGCATGCTCGACCGCGCTGCGTCTACATAGCCCAGCGTTCGGTCTACATACCCCTGCGGACAAGATGGTCTGAACGCCCGATGAGCCGAAACCCGGTTCCCCGTACCGTGGCTTCATCGACGTACGAAGGAGGCGAGGATCATGATGATGCATCCAGGCGTGAAACTCGAAATGGCGCGGGAGCGGGCAGCCGACCTGCGGCGCAGCGCCGAGCGCGGCCGGCTCCGCCGCACGGCCAGAAAGGCGCGGAACACCGGCTCGGGGGCGCTTGCCGTCGAGCCGGTCACCATCCGTGAGGCGACCGACGCCGACCTGATCGCGGTCGCCGCGCTCGCGGCGCTCGACGAGAAGCCCGTGCCGGCCGGCCGGCCCCTGGTGGCGATCAGGGGCGGACGGCTCGAGGCGGCCCTGGACCGGGACACCGGCGAGGTGATGGCCGACCCGTTCCTACCGAGCGAGCCGTCCACCCGGCTCGTCCGCGACTATGCCGAATCGCTCTCAGCGGACGCGGCGTGACGCGGTCGGAGGGACGCCGGAGGGACGCGATGCGAATCCTGCACGGTATGGTCTCCAATCGGATACCATACCGGCATGGATGCCGCGATCACGCTTCGCCGCGCGCGGGCAATCGACCGAACGACCCTGCGCGAGCTGGCGCGGCGCGCCGGGACGTCACACTCGACGCTCGCCGCCTACGAGGCGGCCCGGAAGGATCCCCGCGTGGCCACCGTGGACCGCATCGTGCGCTGCAGCGGGTGCGATCTTCTCGTCGAGCTCCGACCGCGTCCCGGCGGCGTCGATGCGGGTGATCGGGGACGGGAACTCGCCGAGGTCCTCGAGCTGGCCGCGCAGTTCCCGGCGCGTCACGGCGTAGACCTGGACTATCCGCCGTTTGGCGCGCGATGACGAGCCTCTCCCAGAAGATCGTCGTCATCCACAGTGCCCTCTCGGCGGCGGACGTCCCGCATGCCTTCGGGGGAGCGCTGGCCCTTGCCTGGTGCACGCAGCGGGCGCGCGGCACGATCGACATCGACCTCAACATCTTCGTCGCCGCCGCGGACGCCGAAGGTGCCCTGCGGGGGTTGCCGGAGGCCGTTGCGATCTCCGACGCCGATGTGGCCCAGGTCTCGTCCTCAGGGCAGACCCGCCTGTGGTGGGACCGAACGCCGATCGACGTCTTCCTGAACACCACCGAGTACCACGGGCGCGTGGCCGACAGGGTGCGGTGGGAGGAGTTCGGCGGCGCTCGCATGCCGTTTCTCGGGTGCGACGACCTGGCCGTGTTCAAGGCGTTCTTCGGACGCACCAAGGACTGGGCGACCTCGAGGAGATGGTCGCGGCCGGCACCCTGGACGTCGACCGGGTGGTCGGGGTGCTCGCCCGGTACCGGGGCCCGGCGGACGAGCGTCTCCCCCGCCTCATAGATCTGGCTGAGCGAACATGAGCAGGCCCAACACGTCCACGGCGGAGAGGAGCACGTAGATGACGATGTCCGATCGGCTCGCCGGCAAGGTTGCGCTGGTGGTGGGCGCGACACGTCGCGCGGGACGCGGGACCGCGATCGCGCTCGGAGATGATGCTCGAGGTCTCCGGAGTCACCGAACGCAACTGGCGCCAGGCGACGGCGGGCACCCCGCATTTCGTCGCGATCTCCGAGAGCCCTCGGCTCGTCGGTCGTGCGGTCGTCGCGCTCGCCACGGACCCGGACGTGCGCAGACGGATACGGGCTCGTTCTCGTCTGGCGGCCTCGCCCGCGAGTACGGCTTCACCGATCTGGACGGCTCGCAGCCCGATTGCTGGCGCGACATGGTTGAGGTCCTCGACGCGGGCCTCCCGCCGGGCCTCCCGCCGTACCGCTGATCCGCGGCCGCTGACGCCTCGGGCTGGTCCACGGGCGATCGGATCTCAGGTGGGCGCGGGTCTGCGCGCGCGGGCGCGGGGTCGAGGCAGTGCGGTGGTTCGGCCGGGCCCGGCGAAGAGCAGCTCGAGCAGTCCGCGAAGCACGGCCAGCTGGCGGCGCATCTGCGCGGGGTCGCGGAGCGAGCGGGCGAGTATGAAGGCGCCCTCGAACGTGACGAACACGTGGTTGGCAAGATCCTCCAGGTCGATCTGCGCGCCGGGCGGGTGCAGGTCTGCGGCGCCCTGCAGCTTCGCGCGCAGCATATTGCGCCAGGCGACGATCGCCTCGACGATCATGCCGGGCGTGTCATCCTCGGCGAGCTGCCTGTCGTAGATGAACGAGACGTAGAGGCAGCTCGGCTGTTCGGCGACGATCTCGTCCGCGGCCTCCTCGAACAGGCGCACGAACGCGACGATCTGCTCGGCGGGGTCGGCGCTCTCGGCCTCGGCGGCGGCCATGAACGTCTCCAAGTGCTCGATATCCGCAGCGGCGTACCGGGCGACGAGCGCGCGACCCAGATCGTTCTTGGACGCGAAATGATGGAAGAACGCCCCCTTGGAGCTGCTCGAATCGGCGACGACCTCATCGACGGATGTCGCCGCAAAGCCGCGCTGCAGCACCAAACGCTCGGCGCTGTCCAGGATCCGTGTTCGCGTCGGTGCCCCGTCTTTCGGCATCGTCCCCCCTTGATCCAGACTAAACGGTCTGCTAGAAAACAGACCGACTGGTCTGGATACTATCGAAGGAGGAGCGATGCACATCACCACGCAGGCCAAAAAGGAGGGAGAGATGGCCATACACCGCGGGCGCCTGCCGCAGCTCGACGGGACGTTCATGATCACCGACGGCGGCCTGGAGACCGACCTCATCTACCACCACGGGATCGACCTGCCGCAGTTCGCGGCGGTCGACCTGCTGCGCACGGACGACGGCGCCGCCACGCTGCGCCGCTACTACGAGGAGTACGCGGAGATCGCCCGGACGCACGGAGTCGGACTCGTGCTCGAGAGCCCGACGTGGCGGGCGAACCCGGATTGGGCGACCGTGCTCGGGTATCGCCCCGACGAGCTCGACCGGCTCAACCGCTCGGCGATCGAGCTGCTCCGAGAGATCCGTGACGAGTACCGCGAGCTCGTCCCGACCATCGTCATCAGCGGACAGATCGGGCCCAGAGGTGACGGCTATGTCGTCGGCGAGACGATGTCCGCCGAGGACGCGCAGGACTATCACGCCGGCCAGATCAACGTGTTTCTCGACGCGTCCGCCGACATGGTCTGCGCGATCACGATGACCTACGCCGAGGAGGCGATCGGCGTGACGCGGGCCGCACGGGCGGCGGGGATCCCGGTGGCGATCTCGTTCACCGTCGAGACCGACGGGCGCCTGCCGAGCGGGCAGTCGCTGGGAGACGCCATCAGCCAGGTGGACGGCGAGACCCAGGGTGGGCCTGACTACTACATGATCAACTGCGCCCACCCGACGCACTTCGCCGACGTCATCTCCTCAGGCGCCCCGTGGGTCGACCGGATCCGGGGGCTCCGGGCCAACTCCTCGGTCAAGAGCCACGCGGAGCTCGACGCGGCCACCGAGCTGGACGAGGGCGATCCCAAGACGCTCGCCGCGGAGTACCGGGCCCTGGCGACCCGGCTCCCGGCGCTCTGTGTCCTGGGCGGCTGTTGCGGCACCGATCACCGTCACGTCGCCGAGATCACATCGGCCTGGCTCGCACCGCGGTAACGCACGTTGGAGACCCGTCCCGGGATCCTCCGCGGCTCGGTTCCTGGTGGCGGGCCGGCCAGGCCGGCCCTCGGCCGACCGTGATCCGTCCCGCCGCTCGGCGTCACCATCTCGCCACAATCCGCGCTGCACAGTTGTCAGCGCACATCTGCAGGTCATACAGACGGGACCGCTCGGTCTCGTCACCGACCTCGACGGCCGTGGCCGGTCGCGCCCGTCGTATGCGGCAGCAGCATCGACAAGGCCCTTCAAGGGTGCATCCCTCGGGTTGACCTCGATCCGGCCCGGCGTGAGATGGAGGGACCCGCGATCTGCCGGGCCGGTCGATATCGCTCGCGGGTTGTCGGCGCGCCGGCTGGAGGACCACCGGAGGCGTCACGGCCACTATCCAAGCGGACTCCACCCTGTTACATTCGTCCGACTTTGGACGAGCCGGCAGTTGGAGTGATTCCGTTGTCCGACGTCGGCGCTGTCGACCCTGACCTCGTCGGCGGGAAGGCGCGTGGCTTCGCCATCATCGCACGGGCCGGACTCCCGGCTCCCGAGGGTTTCGTGCTCACCACCGCGGTGCATCGCGCCGCCGTCGCCGACTCCGACGGAATACCGGAGCCCGTCGCCCGCCATGTCGCCAACCTCGTCAGGGCACTGGGCGACGCACCCCTCGCGGTGCGCTCCTCGGCCACCGCCGAGGACGGCGTCGAGCACTCTCATGCCGGCCAGTACCTGACCCGCCTCGGGGTACGCGGACCCGAGGAGACGCTCGACGCGATCCTTGAATGCTGGGCCTCCGCCGAGGACCCGCGCGCCAGCGCCTACCGCGCCCACCGCGGCCACGACGGCGGCGTCGAGATGGCCGTCATCGTGCAGCGCCTCGCCGAAGGCGAGGCTGCAGGCGTCTGCATGAGCTGCGACCCCGTCACCGGCGACCCCGACATCATCGCGATCAACGCTGCCTGGGGACTCGGCGAGCTCGTCGTCAGCGGGCTCGTCACCCCCGATGACTACCGACTTGCCCGCGCCGACGGACGCCTCGTGCGATTCGAGGCGGGCGACAAGGACATCATGCTCGTGATGGGCCCGGACGGGCCTGTCGAGGTGCCGGTGCCCGCGGAGCGACGGGACGCACGGGTGCTCGACGACGTCGTACTCGCCGCCGTGTTCGACGGTGTGCTGCGCTGTGAGCGCGCGCTCGGCCGGCCGGCCGACTGCGAGTTCAGCATCGTCGACGGGCGCGTCGTCTGGCTGCAGTGCCGCCCCATGACCGCCCTCGCCCACGCCCACCCGACCCGCACAGACGCGACTCCCGCAACCCATCCCAACCACTGAAGTCAAGGGGACCACCGACCATGACCACACACGCCGACACCGCCGCATTCCCCGTCGTCTGGAGCGATCCCGCGGACGCGAACCTGACCTGGTTCCGTGACGCGATGCACTTCCCCGCGCCGATGACCCCCCTGACCGTCGCGTTCCTGCGCGAATGCCTCGAGCCGGGCGTCGCCGCCGCATGCTCCACGCTCGTATCGCCCCTCAAGACGTTGCGGCACATGGCGTTCAGCGGGTGGGTGTACAACAGCCTGGTGCTCGCGGTGGCCCCCGAGGACATGGGTGCCCGCATGGAGCAGCACATGCCGGTGATGGGGGACCACATGGACAACCTGCGCCGCAGGTGGGACACCGAGTACCTGCCGGCGGTGCAACGGCTCACCGACGAGATCGACGGCCTCGACTTCGCAGGCGACGCCACGACCACGATGACCGCATTCGAACGGCTGGTCGAGATCGACATCGACATCTGGCGGATGCACTTCCTCACCGTGTTCCCGAAGCTCGGGGCGGGTGAGCGCTTCTCGGCCATCTACGCGCAGGTGACCGGAACCGCAGACGAGATGGAGCCGTACCGCTGCCTGCAGGGCGTGCCGAACAAGAGCATCGAGGTCGACCGGGCACTGTGGGACCTGGCCCGCGACGCCCAGGCCGCCCCCGCAGTCGCCGCCGCGCTCATGGTCGGTGCGCCCGCCGACGCCCTGGACGCCCTGGACCGCAGCCCGGAGGCCGCGCGTGGCGTGAGCGTTTCGAGGTGTTCCTGGGTGAGTACGGCCACCGCGCGCAAATGATCGAGCTCTCCGCGCCAACCTGGGTCGAGGAGCCGGCGTTCGCCGTCGAGAACCTGCGTCGCTACCTGACCGCCGACGCCGCCGACCCCGAGGGGCAGCGCGAGCACCTGCTCGCCGAGGCACAGGAGCTGGTTCGGGCCGCGCGTGAGCGGATCGCCGACGATCCCGGACTGCTCGCCGCGTTCGACCACGCCTACGAGACGGCCCGCGCCGCGTGGCCGTTGGA
>JBKKDD010000204.1:0-5106 GCA_046708705.1 Miltoncostaeaceae bacterium
GGGCCTGGATGCCCGCCGCGGCCGCGCGGCCAGTGCCCAGCCCCACGCGCATGCCGTGTTCGACCAGGCCGGCCGCCGCGACTCCGGCGGCCTGCCACGCCCGCTCTCGGTCAGAGGTCCCCATCGACGCTAAAGGCTATGCGACACTCACGGACGTATGGACGTGGCGAGCGGCATCACGGTGATCGACACCCTCCTGGACGGATGCGAGGGGATCACCGCGTCCTATCTCGTGTCGGGCACCCGCCCGGCCCTGGTCGAGACCGGACCGCAGACGTCGGTCCCCGTGCTCAGCCGGGCCCTGGCGGCCATCGGGCTCGGGCCAGGTGATCTCGCCTGGATCCTCCTGACCCACGTGCACCTGGACCATTGCGGCGGGGTGGGGGAGATCGCGCAGGCGTTCCCGGGCGCGACGGTCGTCGTCAACGAGCGCGGCGCCCCGCATCTGGCGAAGCCCGCACGCCTGGTGACGGCATCGGCCGCTGTCTACGGCGAGCACGCCCACGTCTATGGGGGGCTGACCGCCGTGCCCGAGGACCGGATCATGGCGGTGGGGGATGGCGCCACGATCTCCCTGGGCGGCACCCGCGAGCTCACCATGCTCGAGGCGCCCGGCCACGCCCGCCACCAGATGGCGATCCTGGACGAGGCGACCGGGACGCTGATGGCGGGGGACGCCCTGGGCATGCAGATCCAAGGCGGCGGCCTGTACCCGGCAATCCCGCCTCCCGAGTTCGATCTGGACCAGTCGCTCGCCACGCTGCGGCGCCTCGCGGAGCTGGAGCCCGAGACGCTTCTGCTCGGCCATTTCGGAGCGGTCGCCGACCCCCAGGAATCCATCGCCGTCGCAGCCGCCCAGCAGGCCCTGGTCGCCGAGGCGGCCTGGGAGGCGTACGGGACCGGGGGCGCGGACGCCGTCGCTGACGCGATGTGGCGTGCCCTGCCGCTTCAGGAGACCGTTCAGAGCGCCGATGCGGTCGCAACCTGGCAGCGGCTCGGATGGGCGTCGAACAACATCGACGGCCTGGTGCGCTGGGCCGACCGCCGCGCGAGGAGCACTGCCTGACGAACGGCCGGGACGACCGTCCCACGCCATGCCGCTCGGGTGTCGTCATCCGCCCGCCCGTGGTAGTTTTGCCCGGTCGAGCAGGTCGTTCGGAGAGGAACCGGGACATGGCACATGGACACGATCACAATGAGCGCGGGCTTTCCATCTCATGGCCGTTCACGTTCGCGGGGCTCTGCCTGACCGCCGCCCTGTCGTGGTTCTGCCTGGGGTTTGCGATCGAGGACCGCAAGCTGCCCGAGCCGGCGGTGGCCACGGGCCCGACCGAGCTCGCGGGCCACTACTCGATCTTCTGGTTGCTGCTTCTGATCGGCGCCGTCAGTACCGTGCTCGGCATTGTCATCAACATGACGCGCAGCCGCGGGCGCGCGTAACCGCCAGCTCGTGCGATGAGCGCGCCCGAATGGCGCAAGGGCAGGCTGCTGGTCGCAGCACCCGCGTTGACCGACGACAATTTCCACCGCACCGTCGTCCTGCTTCTGGAGCACACGTCTGACGGAGCCGTCGGGGTCGTCCTCAACCGCCCGTCCACGCTGGGCACGCACGAGACCCTTCCGGACGCCTACACCGGCGCGATTCCGGAGGACGAGGTCATCCACGAGGGCGGGCCGGTCGACCCCGAGAGCGTGATCCTGCTCGCGGATTTCATGGTTCCGGACGATCAGGCAAGCCTCGCCGTGGGCTCCATCGGGGTGGTGGACCCGTCCGCCGACTTCACCGACCTGGGCGAGCGCATCCGTGCGATCCGCGCGTTCGGCGGCTATGCCGGGTGGGCGCCGGGGCAGCTCGAGGCGGAGATCGAAGAGGAGGCGTGGATCGACGCGGTGTGCCTGCCCTCCGACGTCTTCACCCTCGATCCCGACAACCTCTGGAGCTGCGTGCTCGACCGAAAGGGCGGCAACTACCGCCTGGTCGCGCGGATGCCGCTCGATCCCAGCCTGAACTGACCGGGAAGGGGACCGGGCGCCGTCGTGCGCGCCGGACCCCCCGCCTACAACGCCCTACTGGAGCCGGGCCGCCTCGGCCATACTGGCAAGCTTCTGGAGCGACTGGTGCTCGACCTGGCGGATGCGCTCCCGGGTCACGTTGAACATGCGCCCCAACTCGTCGAGCGTCCGCGGCTTCTCGCCGCCCAGGCCGTAGCGCAGCTCCAACACCCGCCGCTCGCGGTAGGAGAGCTGGTCCAGCAGGTCGCCGAGCGCCTCGTGGCGCAGCGCCGTCTCAGCCGCCGCCTCGGGGGCGATGGAGTTCTCGTCGGCCAGGAAGCGCACGAACTCCGCCTCCTCGTCCTCGCCGACCGGCTTCTCGAGCGAGACGATCGGCTGCGCACTGCGCAGGATGTCCTCGACCTCGTCCGGCGGAAGGCCGGTGGCCTCGCCGAGCTCCTCGACCGTGGGCTCACGACCGAGCTGCCCGATCAGCACACGCTCGGCGCGGCTGATCTGGTTGAGCTTCTCCACGACGTGCACCGGGATGCGGATCGTGCGCCCCTTGTCGGCGAGCGCGCGCGTCACGGCCTGACGGATCCACCACGTGGCGTAGGTCGAGAACTTGAAGCCGCGCCGCCAGTCGAACTTCTCGACGGCACGAACCAGCCCGAGCGTCCCCTCCTGGATCAGGTCGAGGAACGGCAGCCCGCGACCCCGGTAGGCCTTCGCGATCGACACGACCAGCCGCAGGTTGGCCTCGACCATCCGGCGCTTCGCGTCCGGATCGCCCAGCTCGATGCGCTTGGCCAGGCTCACCTCCTGGGCCGCGGTCAGCAGCGGCACCCGGCCGATGTCCTTGAGGAACAACTGCAGCGCATCCGTGGTCTGCTCGACCGCGGGATGATGGCGGCGGTTGCGTTCGGCCTCCTCGATCTCGGCCGCGCGGACGCGGGCCTCGATGACGTCGAGGATGTCTACCCCGAGCTCGTCCAGGTGCTGGTAGAGCTCGGCCTGGGCCGCAGCGTCGAGGTTCAGGGTGTCGAACGCCTCGCCGACCTCATCGACGCTCAGGAAGCCGAGTTCCTGTCCGCGGGAGATGAGGGCACGAAGCTCGCCTTCGTATATCAGCTCTTGGAGTCCCGTAGCGTCCGTCCTTTTCTGATGTTCGCGTGCCGCACAACCCTGCCTCGGTGGCCTGTCCGCCACGGAGGCGGGTACCCGCACGTCACTCCGATTCGACGCTGACGACGCACCCCAACCGTGGACGACACCGCGGGAATTCGCCGAGCCACGTCGAATGATTCCGGAAGTGTAGTCGTCTTCGTCGCATACGTCGAGTGCTCCATGCGGCTTTTGTGTCGATGGCGTTCGTCATCCCGGCGCGTCTCAGCGGTCATTGGCCCGCCTGCGGCGGATGTCGCCGAGAGCGGATGTAAGCTTCGGTGCGTCCACAGCGTGTTCGGGAGCGGTTGATGGCACAGGTGCGGCGAGAGCGTTCGAGTGCGTCGGGTCCGGCCGGATGGGTGGTCCTGCTGGCGTTGATGGTGCTCGCGCTCATCATCGCGGCCGCCACCGACGGCTGTAACAGCGATCCGACCTCACCGGCCTCTCAATCGCCCACCCCGACGGGGACGACCCCGTCGACGGGAACCGCGGGCGTCGCCGCCCAGCAGGTGATCGACCAGATCAACACCCTGCTTAAGGCGGGAGCGCTCCAGTTCGTGGTCGGCAAGTCCCAGCTCGCCGCCTCCAGCGGCTCGACGCTCGACCAGATCGCCGCCATCCTCAAGGACAACGCCGCGGTCAAGGCCGAGGTACGGGGGTTCACGGACGATCAGGGCGATGCGGCCAAGAACCAGCAGCTCAGCCTGGCTCGCGCGAACGCCGTGGTCGATTACCTGACCCAGAAGGGCGGCGTCGCAGCGGGCAGGTTGAGCGCGAACGGCCTGGGCGAGACCAACCCGATCGCGTCCAATGACACCGAGGCGGGCCGCACCCAGAACCGACGCGTGGAGTTCGCGCTGGTCTGAGCGTGACTGCGATCAAGGATCGGTTAAGTTCGCCCGACCGGGCGTGAGGATCGACCGGCCTCCGGGACAATGACCCCGATGAGCCGGATTTCAGAGCGGATCCCCGCGGCATGGCGTCGCCGGGCGGTGGCGTTTGTGGTGGGCCTCGTGCTGGCCGACTCGGCCGTGGTGATCCTGGCGCTTCCCGCGATCTACCGCGACTTCTCCGCTCAGGTCGCCGACGTGGCCTGGGTGGTCACCGCGTTCAACCTGGCGCTGGCCCGCGCCGCCGTGCCCGCGGCGATGCTGGTCCGACGGATCGCCGCCGCCCGCCTGTGCGCCGGCGGCGTCGTCGCGTTCGCCGCCGCGTCGCTCGCGTGCGCAGTCGCGCCTTCGCTCGGCGTGCTGATCGGGGCTCGGGCCGCGCAGGGCGTGGCGGGGGCGCTGGCGATCTGCGCCGCGCTCGAGCTGCTGCCCCAGGTGGCCGGTGGCGATCGGGGCGCGGCACGCGCGTGGGCGGCCGCCGGCATCGTGGGCGCGGCGCTGGGTCCCGCGGCGGGTGGATTGCTGACCCAGCTCTTCTCCTGGCAGGCCATCTTCGTTGTGCAGGTGCCGCTCGCGCTCGTGCCGCTGGTCGCGATCGGTGTCTCGGGCGCCCGTACGCGCGCGGTGGCGAGCGGCCGCCCGCACCTGGCCGCCAACCTGGCGCTGGCGCTCCTGTCGGCCGGGTTGACCGCTGCGCTCTTTCTGATCGTGCTGCTGCTGATCGAGGGCTGGCACATGTCGCCGCTCGCCGCCGCGGCGGTCGTGACGGCCTTGCCGGCGGCCTCGATCCTGACCGGGCCGCTCGAGCGGCGACTCGGCACCGCGCGGGTCCGGGCCGCCGCCGGGGCGCTGGTCGGCGCCGGCGGGCTCGCGGCGCTCGGCCTGATGCCGGGGTCGGGGTGGGAATGGACCGTGCCCGCCCAGATCCTGGTCGGCGCAGGTCTTGCGCTGTCGCTCGGCGGCTTGACGGAGGCGGCGATCGCCGGGCGCTCACGGCCCGCCCTGCATGGCGGCGTTACGATCGCCTCACGCCACGCCGGAATCGTACTGGGGCTGT
>JBKKDD010000205.1:0-10943 GCA_046708705.1 Miltoncostaeaceae bacterium
CGCCAGAGACGGCGCGGGAACCATCATCGGCTTTTACCTCCTGTTCCAGCCCGAGGTCGCCGACCCCGCGCTCGCCGACGCCGATCCGTTGACCAGGGCCTGGCTCGACCACCTTCGTTGCGAACCGGTGGCCGAGGGTGAGCGCGTGCTCTTCCTGCGCAGGTGGCTCGCACGCCCCACGGGTGAGATGCCTTCCCCGGCTCAGGCGGCATGCTTCCTCGACATCAAGCGCACCTACATGGAGCTGCGTCCCGATCTTCGCCGGCTCTATAGCGCCGTGAAGAACCTCGACGTCTACGCACCCGCCCTCATCCCGCTCGGGTTCGTCCCGTTGCCGGAGGCCGACGTGGCCGTCGGCGACGCGACCCTCCACACGGCGATGCTGGACTTCGGCGAGTCGAGCGTCGACGGCTGGCTGAGGCGCCTCGTGAGGGCGGAGATCGGGGCCGAGGAGGACGGGGGAAGCGACGTCGACGGTCGGCTTCCCGAGGGCACCGTGACCATCATGTTCGCGGACATCGCCGATTCGACCGGCCTCACGGAGCGCCTCGGTGACGCGGCCTTCCGCTCCCTCGCCCGGACGCTCGACGGCTCGGTGCGCGTGATCATCGCCGAGACGGGCGGGGTGCCGGTGGAGGGCAAGCTGCTCGGCGACGGGTTGATGGCGGTGTTCACGTCGGCGCGCCAGGCGATCGAGTGCGGGGTCAGGGTCAGCGCCGCCGCCGACGAGACCGCACTCGGGCTCCATCTGGGCCTTCACGCCGGCGACGTGATCCGCGAGGACGACAACGTGTTCGGGGGCGCGGTCAACATCGCGGCCCGCGTCGCAGCCCTGGCGCCGCCGGGTGAGGTCCTCGTCTCCGAGACGGTGCGCAGCTTGGCCCGCACCTCGACCACGGTGACCTTCAAGAGCCGCGGCCCGCACGCGCTCAAGGGTGTGGAAGACCTGCATTCCCTCTACGCGATCGTCGCCGCGCCCGACCGTTAAAGGGCCCGTCAAGGAATAACTGCTGTGCCGGATGGCAGCTCGGCCACGCTGACCCGGCGATCACCGCGCGGATCGCGGAGCTCTCAAGCTCCGCGTCGAGGACGACCCCTGCTCGGCAGCTTCTCGTTCACGGAGAACGGCGACATCACCGAAAGCCCCATTACGACCCTGGCTCGCGGAGTTGGTCGCGTCGGGGGTGAGCCGCCGGGCGGTTGTCCAGCCGTCGCGACGTTGCGCGTCATCCTCGGTGCTGGTGTGGAGTGGCGTCGCCTCGAGGAGAACGTGGCGAGGCGTCTGAGGCTTCCCAAACCGGACTCGTCGATTCGTTCACCCGCCGAGCGCGTGATCGGCCTCATCGACCTCGCGGCTCTGTTCGACGCGGCGGGGACATTGCGGACCGAGACGATGCTGCGGGCGTGCGGTGAGGCTGGGCTCTGCCGGGGGGAGATCGTGGGTCTCAATATTCCGCGGTTTGCAAGGGAGTGTAAGTCTCGGCGACGTTGTGACCGCGGATAAAACGCCAACAATGAGTTGATCGGTCATCATCCCGTGGAATGTGGCGGAGGTCGACCGGGACCTCGCCTGGCAGGTGAATCGGATTGTCATCGTGCGCGCCACCGCCCCTACCCGAAGCCGCTCATCCCGGTGATCTCGCGGCCGATGATCAGGGCCTGGACGTGGTCGGTGCCCTCGACGGTGAACGTCACCTCGAGATCGACGAAGTGACGGGCGACGTGGTTCTCCAGCAGGATGCCGGCGCCGCCCATCAGGTCGCGGGCGTCGGCTACCACCGCGCGAGCCGAGCGCGCGCACTGCATCTTCGCCAGGGACGACATCGCGGGGGTGAGCTTGCCCTGCGACAGGAGCTCGGACACCCGCATGCACATGAGCTGCATCCCCGTGATCGCGGCGAGCATCCGCGCGAGCTTGTCCTGCACGAGCTGCTGGGAGGCGAGCGGGACGCCGAACTGCTCGCGGGTCAGGACGTGCGACAGGGCGATCTCGTAGGAGCCGAGCGCATGGCCCAGGGCCCCCCACGCGACCCCCGGCCTGGCCGCGGCGAGCACCGAGGCGGTGTCGGCGAACGTCCGCGCGCCCTCCAGCCGGTTCACGAGCGGGACGCGGACGCCGTCGAGCGTGACGTCGGCCTGCACCGAGGCGCGCTTGGCGATCTTGCCGGTGATCGGGGTCGCGGCGAAGCCGGGTGACGTGCCCCGCTCGACGACGAAGCCCCCGACGTCACCGTCGTCGTCGCGCGCCCAGACCACCACGATGTCGGCGAACGTCGCGTTGCCGATCCAGCGCTTGCGCCCGTCCAGCACCCACGCGTCGCCGTCGCGGCGCGCCCGGGTCTCCAGGTGCACGACGTCCGAGCCGTGGTCGGGCTCGGTCAGCGCGAACGCCCCGATGCGCTCGAGGCGAGTCATCGCCGGAAGCCAGCGGTCCTTCTGCTCGGCGGAGCCCAGCATCGCGATCGATCGGAGCGCGAGCCCCGAGTGCACGCCGTGGAACGTGGCGACGCTGCCATCGCATCGCGCGAGCTCCATCACCGCAAGCCCCGCTGCGCGGTGGCTCATGCCCGGGCCGCCGTGTGTACGCAGCCAGCCCCCGGCGATTCCCAACGACGCGATCTTCGCCACCAACTCGAACGGGAACTCCGCCCGCTCCCAGTAGTCGTTGATGACCGGCCGCACGTGTTCGTCGCAGAACTCCCGCACGCGCGCTCGAAGCTCGCGCTCCTCGTCGGTCAGCAGCTCGTCGAGCAGGAGGATGTCGGCGTCGGTTGCGCTCACGCCGCGCTCTCCGTCCGGGCCCCGCCCAACGCGGCGACCTGCTCCTCCAGCCGGCGCACGCGCTCCTCGAGCTCACCCAGCCGGTCGGCGCCCGCGGCCGGCGGGACCTCCGCCGGCTCGGCCTCGGCACTGGGCGGCACGCTCGCGCCGCCCAGCAATTGGATCCAGCGCTCCTCCTTCTGTCCGGGTCTGCGCTCCAGTTGCGCGACCAGGCGCCGCTCGGCCAGCGCGTCCAGGGTCGTCTGGACGTCGGCGAGGCTGGCGAACCCAAACAGCCGCTCGGTGCGGCCTTTGAGCTCGCCCGGGGTCTGGGCGCCGCGGAGCATGAGGACGGCCAGCAGTGAGAGCTCAGGCGGTTTGACATCGACCGTCTCGTCGAACAGGTGCCGGTACTTGACTGCCCGGCTGCCGGCGTCGCTCGCCAACCTGGTCCAGCGCCTGGCCGCCAGCCGCTGCAGCGCGTCACGGATCGTCGCCTCGTCGTACTCGACGACCGGATCGCGGTTGGTCGACTGGTTGCACGCCAGGCGGAGGCTGTTGAGCGACAGCGGGTAGATGTCGGGGGTCGTTCGCTGTTTTTCGATCAGGCAGCCGAGCACGCGGAGCTCGACGGCGTCAGGCGGTTGCATACGCCAGAGCCTACCTCGGCCCGCATTTCCTCGACCGGCCACCGGAAGCGGTCGGTCGAGGGTGGCGCGAGGCCGGCGCGGCGGCTACCGGGAACTCGGCGCGACGCGAAGCAGGTGCGCGGCGCGTTCGGGCAGCCACCAGTTCCAGCGACCCATCAGGCGCATGATCGCGGGCACGAGCAGGGCGCGGATGACGGTGGCGTCCAGGATGATCCCGGCGGCCAGGCCGATGCCGAACTGCTTGATGTCGGTGCCGGGGCTCAGCGAGAGCACGAAGAACGCGAACATCAGCACCAGTGCCGCGCTGGTCACGAGCTTACCCGTGCGGGCGAGCCCGAGCGCCACCGCCGAGGTCGTGTCGCTCTGAAGTCCGACCGTCAGGCAGATGTCGGCGACGCTGCGGTCGGTGAAGCGCAGCAGCGCCGCCGCCCGCTCCAACCGGTGGGTGAGGAGGTATTGGTGGGGTGGCTCGCCGAATGCCAGCCGGAACTGCCGGCTGAAATGCGCCGGTGACAGTATGCCGCGCGTGCCACGTCGCGACGTCCAGCGGCTCGCGGTGCCGCGCGTCGATCAGGTCCGTCGCGCGCAGCAGATGCCTGGCGGGCGGGATGGTGAGCACGCGCAGGAGTATCGCGCCGGCCGGGCCGGGCTGCGTCCGAGCCGACCGGACCAATTCCCGCGACCCGCCCGAGACGACCTGGACGGGTCAAGTCCGGCGCCCGTCGCGTCGATGGCTACGTGATGCTCAACGCAGCGATGCACAACGCGGTCCGCATCGTGGGTCGCGGACGTCTGGTCCTGGCACTTCTGATCGCCATCCCGCTTGGGGCGATCGTCGCAGCGCCGTCGGGAGGCACGCCACCCACGCCGTCGCAGGCGCAGTGGACCGTGGCGTACTCCGATGCGGGCGGGACCGGCCAGCCCGTCGGCGTGGCGCCAGCACCCCAGTACGTGGTCGTGCCGCACGCCGAGATCGAGGGCGAGGTGACCGCGGAGCTCCCCGTCTCGTACGTGCCGGGGGCGCCGCCCAGCACCGACCTGGTGGCGATCCTGCGCGCGTCCGAGGCGCGCAACGCCGGCGCCCTGCCGCAGATCGCGCGATCCACCGCGGCCGCGCTCGTAGCCAACCGCAACCTCCAGTTCACACGCCAGTCGCAGATCACCGACGTGGTGTCGGGGCAGGTCGACCCGCGCGTGATCGACCTGCTGACGTGGATCGCGAGCCGCCGCCGCATCACGGTCACGTCGATGCGCACCGACCACAGCACCTATGTCGCCGGGTCGTCGCGGGTCAGCGCCCACCATCTGGGTCGCGCGGTCGACATCGCCGCCGTCAACGGCCAGCCCTGCACCGGGGGGCCGGGCGCCGAGTGCGGACGCCTGTTCGAGGAGATCGTCAACAGCCTGCGTCGAACCCAGTACCAGCCCTCACAGGTGATCTACGGCTACGACCCGTGGCCGTCCGAGAGCTGGAACTTCGAGATGAGTAACCACCATGATCACATCCACATCGGGTACTGACTCAAAGCCGCCGGAATCACGAGCGAGCTTGCACCCGACTCACCCGGGTTCATAGAATCGGGCGCATGAGACGGGCGTTTCTGTGGATCAACTTCGTTCTGTCCTCGCTCATCGTCCTGCTGATCTTCGTGCAGGCGTACCTGATCACCGCGTACATCTCCGGTGCGGGCCAGGACGCGCTCGACCTGCACGGCGTCGTCGGCTTCGCGATCATCCACCTTGCCGAGGTGCTCGTGTTCCTGACCGCGTTCGGCGCGTGGCCGCGAGCGTGGAAGTGGATCGGTTTCACGTTCATCGTCGCCGTGCTGGGAACGGTTCAGATCGGTCTGGCGCCGCCTGATGAGGATCGCGCGAGCGGTTGGGTGCACGGCCTCCACGGCCTGCTCGCACTCGTCGTCATGGTCATGGCTGCCGTGATCGCGCACCGTGGCATGCGCGACCTCGGGCTGCGACGCGCGCGGTCTCGTTCGCAGTCGTAGGAGCGACAGATCCGCGAAGGTTTATGGCCCGTCTCCAATGGGCATCTTCGTCGCTGCCATATACCCTGACCGGACATGCCTTCCATCAGTCCCGACTGGATGGACCCGCAGTGGCTGCTGACCCGTTACGGGTCGCAGTTCTTCTGGGTCGGAGCCGTCATCGTCTTCATCGAATGCGGCCTCCTGTTTCCCGTCCTGCCGGGTGACTCGCTGCTGTTCGCCGTCGGGTTGTTCATCTCGCGCGGCGACATCGGGATCAACATCGTGCTGGCGTGCGCCATCCTCAGTGCGGCGGCGTTCCTCGGCAACGTCGTCGGCTACGAGATCGGGCGGGCAATCGGCGCCAAGCTGTACGAACGCGACGGGCGGTTCGTCAACAAGAAGTACTTCGACAAGACCCACGCGTTCTTCGAGACGCACGGCAACAAGGCCCTCGTGCTCGGCCGGTTCGTCCCCGTGGTGCGCACGTTCGTCACCGTGGTCGCGGGCGTGGGGCGGATGGATCGCCACCGGTTCATGCTCTGGAGCGGCGTGGGCGCGCTGCTGTGGGCGACCGGGGTGACGCTGCTCGGCTATTTCCTGGGCGGTGTGGACTTCATCCACGACAACCTCGAGGCGGCGATCTTGGTGATCGTGGCCGTGTCGGTCCTGCCGATGGTGTTCGAGTTCGTCAAGCACCGTCGCCAGATCGCGCGGCTCGCGACCGACCTCACCGCGCCGGAGGGGCCGGCGGACTGACGCCGGCGTCCCACGAGGTCACGCCGACGGTGATCCAGATCGGGAGATGGTTCGAATCGTGGTGCATCAACGCCACGTGGAGGTCTCCCAATGCTGCGTCTGCCCCTCGTCCTCGCCGTATCGCTCACCATCCCGGCCGCCGCCGCCGCCTATGTCAGGAGCGGTGTGCGGGGGGTATTCCTGGGCGGGGGGGTCGCGCCTGCCAACGTGCCGCCGCAGGCGCCGGCCGTTGATCCCGCTGTCACAGGGGATCTGGACGCCGGTGAGATCGATCTGAGCGACGGCAATTTCTGGAGCCTGGTCTGGCCGAGCGCCGCGGCGGCCATCGCGATGCCGGACGAGGTGGCGGCCTGCGACGAGGACACGCAGCCCGGCTCATGCGGGCTCTGGGGCGACGATGCGGCCACGTTGACGCCGGGGGCAGCGACCCAGGCGGTGGCGCCCGGTCAACCGCTCGAGGCGACGGTGGCGGTCGCGCGATCGCTGCGTCCCGTCATCGGCGCGTGGATGGCAAGCCAGACGCCCCGTCTGACCTGGGCGCCGACCCCGGGCGCCTCGCACTACAACGTGCAGATCTACCTGGGGCCGCGCAGGGTGGCGAGCGCCTGGACGTCGAAGCCCAGTCTCCTGATTCCCCCGCGGGCCATCGACCAGGGGCGCTACTACATGTGGTCGGTGTGGCCGGCGTTCGGTCCGCGCGCGACGCCGCGGTTCGGTGAGCAGATCGGCCGATCGGTGTTCGGCGTGATCCTGCGACCCCGCATCGTGTTCCGGTCAACACCCAACGGCGTGCGCGGCGAGGTGCGTCCCCGGATCCCCGGAGGGTTGCTCTCGCTGAGCGCGCCGAGGGGCCTCACGGGACGCGTTCCCAAGCGTGTGCGCATCGGCGCCGACAGCCGCTTCGCGCTGGCCATCTCCAAGCGCGATGCCGAACGCCTGGCGGCGCGGCTGCTGGATCCCGGTCCCACCCCACCCAGGGGGATTCGCCGGTCCGGGTGAGCGGGTGCCCAGGCATACCGAATTCAGGCGCTTCGCCTGCCCGGCGTCACCTCAGCGTTTCTTAATCAGGAGTCGATGATTCACCTGGCACGGATTGCCAGCGATGTGTCCGGTCGACGACCGGGCCCCAATGAAGGGAACTCTGTTGAAGAACACTACTTCGCAGTGCCGGCGCTTGCCGGGCGTCACACGAGGTTCGTCACGACACGCGGCGTGCATCGCTGCGCTGCTGATTGGCATGGGGTCGGCGCTGCCGGCCATCGGAGCAGGAGCGGACACGGCGACGGCAACATGCCAGGGGCTGCGGGCGACGATCGTCGGCAGCGCAGCGGCCGATCGTCTGATCGGGACCGCCAAGCGTGACGTCATCGTCGCGGGGGCGGGCGCCGACACGATCGACGGGCGCGGCGGCAATGACGTCATTTGCGGGGGACCTGGTGACGACACGCTGCTGGGGCGCGCGGGGGCGGATCGCCTGCTGGGCGGAGTCGGCGACGACACCTTGATCGGCGGGGTGGGCAGTGATGTTCTCGACGGCGATGACGGCGCGGACCGGCTGGAGGGCAGCGGCGGCAACGACACCCTGCGCGGAGGCTTCGGCGAGGACATCCTGCGCGGCGCGGATGGTCGGGACCGACTCTCCGGTGGCACCGGCGACGACGGGATCAGCGGCGGAGACGGGGACGACCTGATCGAGGGGGAGGACGGCCAGGACGCGCTCTTCGGCGAGCTCGGTGACGACGCGATCGAGGGTGGCGAGGACGACGACGCGATCGAGGGCGGCGAGGGCGACGACTCGGTCGCCGGCGGTGACGGCGCCGATCACGTCGACGGCGACGCGGGTGCGGACACCATCGTCGGGGACGATGGGGACGCCGCGCTCTTCGGCGGTCCCGGCGACGACCTGATCAGCGGCGGTGGCGAGGACGACCAGATCTGGGGAGGATTCGGACGCGACTCGATCACCGGTGATGACGGCGCCGACTGGATTGCCAGCGGCGATGACGACACCGTGCAGATCGACGAGATGGACACCTGCCGCGCGGACGTCGAGGCAGAGCCCAGCACCGCCGTTCCTGCCGGGTGCGCCGTCGATGAGGTCATCGATGACGAGGACCCGTCGCCCGACGCGGACGCGATGGAGTAGCGCGCGGCGCGGCTCCACGGATAGCTTCCGTCCCGGCACGGGAACGCGGGGGAGAGGAGACGCAGCATGGGAACGCAGCGGCGGGTCCCGCATCAGCCCGGGCACCCGTCGGGAGTGGCGGTGGGCGACCGGATCCCGCTCGCCGTGCTCGGCGCCGGGCGGGTGGACGGGCTGGTCGAGCGCATCGAGGAGCTGGTCCAGGAGGGCGTGCGTGGGCTCGGCTGGCGGATCGTGCTGCGTCTCCCCGACGGCTCACTCGCGCACGGGATCAAGCGCGGCCATGCGAGGATGGCGTTTCTGGACCCCAGGCATCGCGTCGCCGGGTGATGGGCGGTCAGCCGCTGCGTTGATGACGGGCATCGCTTCGGTCCCCGTGACGTCGCGGAGATCAATGACGCGATTGCCCACGGCGCCGCGATCTCACCGTGTGCGGTGGCTCACCGCATGCGGTAAGTGGTGCGTGCCTCAGCGTCATCTTGCTCGCCGCGGACGCGGGCGGGACGCAGCGTGGGTGAGCGCAGGTAAGCTCTGCCGATGGTCACCCGTGACGAACTGGATGCGCTCGACGCCAAGGAGCTCCACGACCGAGCGATGTCGCGTGCCGAACGGCACCTCGACGTCAGGTTCTTCTACGAGCTGCTCCAAACCTTGCCTGCCGCGCAGGCCGCCGCCGGGGACGTCGAGAGCAGCAACGCCGACGTCTTCGCGCTGCGGGCGCTGGTCCAGGGCGCGATCAGGTCCGACGAGGGCGCCTTGGCCGAGGCGCTGCGGCCCTTCTACATCGATTACCTACTCGAGCACGGGGAATAGGCTTCCAAACGCCGCGCTCGACACGGCTCTGAGTCGGCCTATTCACGGCCCTCCGGGCTCAACGCCTCGCGCAGCTGGATTTCCACGCGCGGCTGGGACCGCGGCCCGGTTCCGTCGAGGACCGGTGCAAAATACTCCCCTCTGGTATCATGGGGGCTCACGCGATCTTAAGGAGGGTGAGTCCGTGGCCGCGATGTCACACGCGGATCATCATCACGAACTTCCGTCACCGGGTGGTGCGCTCAGCGCCGTGGCGTTCAGCGCGACACTGCACTGCCTGACCGGGTGCGCGATCGGCGAGATCCTCGGGATGGTGCTGGGGACCGCGTTCGGGTTCTCGGACTGGGGCACCATCGTGCTGGCCGTCGCGCTGGCATTCGCGTTCGGGTACGGGCTGACGAGCCTACCGCTGCTGCGCGCGGGGCTTGCGATGTCGGCCGTCGTGCCGATCGCTCTGGCCACCGATACGTTCAGCATCGCCACGATGGAGGTTGTCGACAATGCGATCATGTTGCTCGTGCCCGGGGCGATGGAGGCGGGCATCGGCGACCTGCTCTTCTGGGGGGCATTGTCGGCGGCGCTGGTCGTCGCCGGTCTCGTGGCCTTTCCCGTCAACCGGTGGCTGATCACGCGGGGCAAGGGCCACGCGGTCCTGCACAACAGCGGTCACCATCCGAACTTCCCGACCGTCGCGGTCGGCGTGGTCGCGGGCGCGATGGCGATCTTCGGCGCGACGGTACTGGGGATGGAGTTCATCTGAGCCTGAATGCATCGTCAATCGTGGATGCGGGGCGTGCTGGCGCCGAGTCAGGCGGGTGTGGGGGAGCACCCGCAAGGGTGACCCTTGGGTCGCACCGAACCCGCATGGCGACGGCGATCCGCGCGCATCCGCGCCGAGAGGGGTGGTGGATTCAGGCTGAGGATACCCCCGAGGGGTACCATTGACGACATGACCTCTCCAACCGACCCCCCCACCGTGCGCGGATACTCCGCGAGCAAGAATCAGCTGCACAACCGGCTTCGTCGTGTCGAGGGCCAGGTTCGCGGCATCCAGAAGATGGTCGAGGAGGATCGCTGGTGCCCGGACATCCTGCAGCAGATCGCAGCGATCCAAGCAGCGCTCCACAAGGTGGCGTTGGGAATCACCGCCGGGCACGTCGAGCACTGCATGGCCGAAGGGATCGATCCCAAGCGCCGTGCCGAGATGACCGCCGAGCTCATGCACGCCCTCGGCCGGATCGTGCGCTGACCCGTCCGGCCCTGGGCGTGCTCCCGACCGACACCCGCTTCAACTCGATGTCCGGGATTCGGCGCGTCGCGCCCCTCCGCGAACCCGGCGAGGCCTCGGTCAGCTCTCCGGCAGCAAACCTTCGCTCTTGGCCTTCTCGATGGCCGACCACACCGACGAGCGCGGCAAGTCGAGCCGTTCGGCGACCTGAGTTGTGCTGCCGACCTCGCGGTAGAGCGCGATGATGTCGCCGTGAGGAAGCCGCGTCCGTCGCGGTCTGACCGGCTTGGGAGCGGTCGTACCCTCCATCTCGCAGGCGAAGCACAGCGGACCGGGGTTCATCCGCGAGAGGCGTTTTCCGCAGGACGGGCATGCTGTCGCTGTCGCTGTGTTTGACGCCGGGAAACGTCGCTCGCTCACGTCACTCCTTCCGTCCGGGTGCGGGTGGCGGCATCTTGTAGGTGCCCGGTTGGGCGACGCCGAAACCCCGGTCGCCGCAAACCCGGCTCGCTCGGACGGAGGCGCTGACGCGGCCGCCGTTTTCGGCGAACCCGCCCCGTGACACGCACCTCCGTACGGACAGCCCACGTGTCAACGAAGAGGAGCGCCGT
>JBKKDD010000206.1:0-6074 GCA_046708705.1 Miltoncostaeaceae bacterium
GCGCTCATCTCGACGCTCGCGTTCATGATGGCGCTCCTGGTGGCCCAGTCGCGGGTGGAGGCGGGCATCCACTCCGCCATCGAGGTCATCGCGGGCGCCGTGCTCGGCACCGGCGTGACGATCCTGATGTTCCAGTTGCTCGCATGAACGCGCAGGAGCTCTACGACGCCGCGCTCGCCGCGACCGCGCGGGCCCGCCCGCCCTACAGCGGCCTGCACGTGGGGGCGGTCCTGGAGGCCGCCGACGGCACCCTGATCGCCGGCGCCAACGTCGAGTTCGCGAGCTACGCCGTGACGATCTGCGCGGAGCGCACGGCGATCGTCAAAGCCGTGACCGAGGGGCACACGGCGTTTCGCCGCATCGGCGTGGCGCGCTCGGACGGGCTGCCCACCTCGCCGTGCGGCATGTGCCGCCAGTCGCTCGCAGAGTTCGGCGTGGAGATCCTGGTTGTGTACCGCGGCCCCGGCGGGATCGTCGAGCGGCCGCTCGGGGACCTGCTGGTCGACGCGTTCGTGCTCGATGCCTGATCCGGGCCGCGCGCACGCGGCGTGGCGTGACCGATGAGCTTCCGCTCCGGCTTCGTCGCGCTCGCTGGCCGTCCGAACGTCGGCAAGTCGACGCTCGCCAACGCCCTGTCCGGAACCCATGTCGCGGCCGTCTCGCCACGGCCGCAGACCACCCGCCGGCGCGTCACCGCGGTGGTGCACGATCCGGCCTGGCAGGCGGTGCTGCTCGACATGCCGGGGTTCCAGAAGCCCGCCGACGGGCTGACCAAGCGGATGCAGACGACGGTCGACCAAGCCGTGGCCGACTGCGACGTGGCCATGTTCGTGGTCAACGCCGCCGAGGCGGTCGGGGGCGGGGACCGGTTCATCGCCGAGCGCCTGCGCGCGGCCGCCATCCCGGTGATCGTCGTCGTCAACCAGATCGATCGGGTTGAGCGCGCGGATGTGGTCCGCGTGATCGCCGCCGCCGCGGACCTGCTGGACTTCGTCGCCCTGCACCCGGTCAGTGCCCTGACCGGCGACGGCCTGCCGGCGCTGCGTGACGAGGTGGGCGCGCTGCTGCCGGACGGGCCCGCGTACTTCCCGCTCGGGGTCGCGACGGACCAGACCGACGAGGAGCTGGCCGGCGAGATCATCCGCGAGGCGGCACTGCAGCGCGTGCGCGACGAGGTGCCGCACGCGGTGGCCGTGCAGGTGGAGGCCATCGAGCCGGCCGCCGACGGACGCATTGTGCGCGCGGCGATCCTGGTCGAGACGTCGTCGCAGAAGGGCATCCTGGTCGGCTCGGGCGGGCAGATGATCCGCGCGATCGGCCAGGCCTCGCGCGGCATCCTGGGGCGTATGTGGGGCGAGACGGTCCACACCGACCTGACGGTCAAGGTGCGGCCCAAGTGGCGGCGCGACGAGACCATGCTCGACCGCCTGGGGTTGTGAGCCGGGTGCGCCGGACCCACCTGACCGATCCTGTCGCGCACGGTGGTTGGTATCGTCGCCCAGGTCCCTTCCGGGCCCTTCGCAGAACGTGCGCGCAGTGACCACCACATCCGCCGGCTCCATCCACGTCGTCCACCACGAGCGCAACCCGGGCACGACGCTGGACCTCGGCTGGGTCGCGGCGGCGCGTGTCAACCGCAGCGCGGTCGAGCGGCGCGTCGCCACGATGACCGCGCGGCGGACCGTCAAGCGCGAGTGGCAGGCGGCGTGGCTGCTGCGCGCGATCC
Organism: Miltoncostaeaceae bacterium; assembly: GCA_046708705.1. Classification (GTDB taxonomy): domain Bacteria; phylum Actinomycetota; class Thermoleophilia; order Miltoncostaeales; family Miltoncostaeaceae; genus CALMEC01. The sequence goes on from JBKKDD010000206.1 coordinate 1,727, forward strand.
AGTGCATCGACCTGACCACGCTCTCCGGCAACGACACCCCCGGCAACGTCCGGCGGCTCTGCGCCAAGGCGCGCCAGCCGGTACGCGCGGATCTCTTGGCCGCGCTGAAGGTGCCCGAAGGCGCGGTGCGCACCGCGGCCGTCTGCGTCTACCACCAGTTCGTGGCCGAGGCGGTCCGCGCGCTGGGAACGAGCGGCATCCCGGTCGCCGCGGTGTCCACCGGCTTCCCGGCCGGGCTCGTGCCGCACGAGGTCAAGCTCCGTGAGATCGCGGCATCGGTCGCGGCGGGCGCGGGGGAGATCGACATCGTGATCAGCCGCCACCTGGTCCTGACCGGCGACTGGCGCGGCCTCTACGACGAGGTCAAGTCGTTCCGCGCGGCCTGCGGGGACGCGCACCTCAAAACCATCCTGGCGACGGGGGAGCTCGCCACGCTCACCAACGTCGCGCGTGCCAGTCTGGTCTGCATGATGGCGGGGGCGGACTTCATCAAGACCTCCACGGGCAAGGAGCCGGTCAACGCGACGCTGCCGGTGGGTTTGGTGATGGTGCGGGCGATCCGCGAGTTCGGCGAGCGCACCGGCGCGATCGTCGGACTCAAGCCCGCCGGCGGGATCAGGACCGCGCGGCAGGCCACCGACTGGCTGGCGCTCATCAAGGAGGAGCTCGGCGACGCCTGGCTCGGACCGCGGCTCTTTCGCTTCGGGGCGAGCGGGTTGCTCGCCGACATCGAGCGCCAGCTCGAGCATCACGTCACCGGCGCCTACTCGGCGGGCTTCCGCCACCCCATGGCCTGATGGCGACATCCGTGTGGGACCGGCTGGGGGCGATGGACTACGGTCCGGCGCCCGAGTCCGACGGCCGCGTCAACGAGTGGCTGGACCGCCACGGCCGCCGGTTCGGACTGTTCGTCGACGGCGCGTTCACCGCGCCGGGCGCGACGTTCGCCACGGTCAACCCGGGCACCGGGCAGCCGATTGCCGAGGTCACGCAGGCCACCGCGGCGGACGTCGATACGGCGGTGGCCGCGGCCAGGGCAGCGTTCCCCGGCTGGGCGGCACGCCGCGGCCACGAGCGTGCACGGTCCCTGTACGCCATCGCCCGCCACCTGCAGAAGCACAGCCGCCACTTCGCGGTGCTCGAGACGATGGACAACGGCAAGCCCATCCGCGAGACCCGCGACATCGACGTCCCGCTCGTGGCGCGGCACTTCGCCCACCACGCCGGGTGGGCGCAGGTCATGGACACGGAGCTCCCGGGCGCCGCGCCGCTCGGCGTCTGCGGGCAGATCATCCCGTGGAACTTCCCGATGCTCATGCTGGCCTGGAAGATCGCGCCCGCGATCGCGATGGGCAACACCGTCGTGCTGAAGCCCGCCGAGTGGACATCGCTGACCGCGCTCGCGTTCGCGGAGGTCTGCCAGGAGGTCGGGCTGCCGCCGGGCGTCGTCAACGTCGTGACCGGCGACGGCGAGGTGGGCGCGGCGATCGTCGCCCATCCCGACGTCGACAAGATCGCGTTCACCGGCTCGACCGAGGTGGGGCGCGGCATCCGGGTGGCGACGGCCGGCACCGGCAAGCGGCTCTCGCTGGAGCTCGGCGGCAAGTCGCCGTTCGTGGTGTTCGACTCGGCCGACCTGGACAGCGTCGTCGAGGGCGTCGTGGACGCGATCTGGTTCAACCAGGGGCAGGTGTGCTGCGCCGGGTCACGGCTGCTCGTCCAGGAGAACGTGGCCGAGGCGCTCCTGGCGAAGCTGCGGGCGCGGATGGAGCGGCTGCGGGTCGGCGATACGCTCGACAAGGCGATCGCCATCGGCGCGATCATCGCGCCGCCGCAGCTCGAGCGGATCGAGCAACTGGTGCGCCAGGGCACGGAGGAGGGCGCCACCATGTGGCAGCCCTCGTGGGCGTGCCCGACCGAGGGGTACTTCTACCCGCCGACGCTGATGACCGCGGTCGAGCCGGCCTCCACGGTCGCGCAGGTCGAGATCTTCGGGCCGGTCCTCGTCGCGATGACGTTCCGCACACCGTCGGAGGCGGTCGCGCTCGCCAACAACTCGCGCTTCGGTTTGGCGGCCAGCGTGTGGAGCGAGGACCTGAACCTGGCCCTGGACGTCGCTCGCCAGCTCGCGGCCGGTGTCGTCTGGGTCAACTGCACGAACCTGTTCGACGCTGCCGCCGGCTTCGGCGGCTACCGCGAGAGCGGGTACGGGCGCGAGGGCGGGCGCGAGGGGCTCTTCGAGTACGTGCGCACGACGCCGGCGCCCGTCACGCGTCCGGCGGCCAAGCGCGCGCGGGTCGCCGCGAGCCCCAACGGGTCGCCCGTCATCGACCGCACGCCCAAGCTGTTCATCGGCGGCCGGCAGGTCCGCCCGGACAGCGGCTACAGCAGGGCGGTCCTCGACCACGCCGGCGCCCACCTGGGCGAGGTGGGGGACGGCAACCGCAAGGACGTCCGCAACGCGGTCGAGGCCGCGCACGCCGCCGCCGGGTGGGCGGGCACGACGGCTCACAACCGCGCGCAGGTGCTGTACTTCGTCGCCGAGAACCTGGCGGTCCGTGAGCGCGAGTTCGCCGACCGCCTGGCGCGCATGACCGGGGTGGCGGGCGAGACCGAGGTCGCCGCAACGATCGAATGCCTGTTCACGTACGCGGCCATGGCAGACAAATGGGACGGGGCGGTCCACCACACGCCGCTTCGTAACGTGACGCTCGCGATGCCCGAGCCCATCGGCACGGTGGGCGTCGTCTGTCCGGATGAGGCCCCGCTGCTCGCGTTCGTGGCGCTGGTCGCGCCGGCCCTCGCGATGGGCAACACCGTTGTTGCGGTTCCCTCGCAGGCGCACCCCCTAGCGGTGACCGATTTGTACCAGGTGCTCGAGACGAGCGACGTCCCGGGCGGGGTCGTCAACATCGTGACCGGCGGCCGCGATCAGATCGTCCCGACCCTCGCCGCCCACGACGACGTCGCCGCGATCTGGCACTTCGGCCCCGCCGAGGACCGCGCCGCGGTCGAGATCGCCTCCGCCGGCAACCTGAAGCAGACCTGGGTCTGGAACGGCACTCCGATCGATTGGTACCACCGCGATCACGCCGAAGCCCTCCGCCACGCCACCCAGATCAAGAACATCTGGGTCCCGTACGGGGCGTAGCGGGCCGGTGCCCGCGAACTGCCTGGAAAATCGTCACCTCTGCTCGTATCGCTTCGATGCGCGGAGTGGCACCGAACGGCATCTGCGAGCCAGATTGCCGCGGTCTCCACCATGCGGTGGATCGCGGCACCCGACCGTCGTGCACGGAGCATCGCCATCTCGATTCCGCCATCGATGCTCACGACCTCGCCGCTGCCAATGGCGACGGTGTGGGCCGCAAGTCGATTACTCCCGGACGCCCGTGGCGGTGCGGGGTTTTCTCACGGCGAGCGTGTCGTGGCGACGAGGGCGATGATCTGCAGCAGTGTGATCGCGAGGGCGATCGGCGCGTGGCTCTCGTTGCGCGCGAACATGACCGGCGCGAGGGCGAGGGTCAGGACCGAGCATGCGAGGGGGATGCGGCGGAGCGGGACCGACTCGGCCGCCACTGAGCCCGCGGCCAGGATCATCAGCGCGAGCGCGGCGGGCATCGTGATCCCGAAGCGCTCGGGTCGTTCGATCGTGAGCGATGCGACCGCCGCGCTCGCGCCGGCGGCCAGGAGCCCCAGGCGCAGGATCATCGAGCGGTCGTTTGGTCGAGGACGCGTCCGCGCTTGTCGACGAAGCTGTAGGTGACGCGGCTCGGCGTCACGTCGACCACCAGGTGCCCGAAGTCCTCGAGCGTCAAATCCGCGTCCGTGCTCGGCGGCGTGAACTCCTCCTCGTCGCTTCCGGCGCCCGCGCCGCCGGTGCCCACGGTGAACGTCCTGACACCCCCGACCGTCCGGCGCTCGTACAGGTGCAGGTTGCCGCTGAACACCGCGTCGACGTCGCCGCGGCGCAGTACCGGCAGGATCGGGTTGCCCGGCTGGATCGGCTTGTGCACGACGACGAACCGGCGCGTGAACCCGGATTCACGGAGGGCGTCGCGGGTGAACGCGACTCCCTCGCCGTTGGTGTTGTCGGCGAGGACGACCACCTGGATGGTGCCGAGGCGCAGCACATACCGGCCCGTTGGCGGCAGGTCGAAGGCGCGGCGGATCGCCTCATCGCCCGGTGGCAGCAGGTCGTGGTCGCCGAGCCCGATGTACATGGGGGCATTGCGCAGCAGCTCCGCCATCGGTCGGAAGATGTTGCGGTCGAGCAGGATGTCGGCGGCGTTGATGTAGCTGTTGTCGCCGGCGGTCAGGACGAAGTCGGGACGCGCGGCCGCCATCG
>JBKKDD010000207.1:0-7883 GCA_046708705.1 Miltoncostaeaceae bacterium
CGGACCATGCGTTCGACGCGGCTCTCGCTCAACTCGTCGTCCACTTCATGTCGGACCCGGCTGCAGGACTGGCAGAGATGAGACGCGTAACGCGCCAGCACGGTGTCGTCGCAGCATGCGTCTGGGCCCATGCCGAGGGGCAAGGACCGCTCAGCCCGTTTTGGGAAGCAGCGCGTGAGATGGACGCCGAGGTCGAGGACGAATCTCGGCTTGTGGGCTCCCGCGGGGGCGCCCTGTCCCAGCTGTTCAAGTCTGCAGGGCTATCCGCGATCGAAGAGACGGATCTGTCGGTCAACGTCGAGCACCCGAGCTTCGAGGAGTGGTGGGAACCGTTCACCCTCAGCGTCGGACCCGCAGGCTCCCACGTGGCCGGGCTCGATACAGAACGGCGAGCGCAGCTGCGCGACCACTGTCGCGCCCTGCTCCCCGACCCTCCGTTCGTACTCACCGCGCGCGCCTGGACGGCCCGCGGCCTCGCGTAGTCGCCAGGGTTCCGACTTGTGTCCTTCGTCCACCACCAGGCGGTAATCTCCTCGCCTGCGCGAGCGTTCTATGGCCCAACGCGCCTCTGGACTCCGTACTCGTCGCTTGAGCTGACAACGTGCCGTGGTGTCACCGAGGTCTGCACCTCAAGCCAAATCCGCGTGGTCGCGAAGCTCCAGAAAGGCCCAATTTGGGATTGGGTAGTCGCCGCAGGCTGGACCATTCCCGACGCGGCAGCCGACGTCCGACCGAGTACGCGGCCAGCTCGCGATGCTGATTGCTACAGCCGATCCCCCGGCGCCCGCGTACTTGACCGACAACGATCCCGCGCCGGTAATCACTCGCTGCCGTTGGGATTGTCGATTACAAACAGCCAGCTGCCGTCCGACTGGCGGCGAACGACATCCGCGTACCTGCCGTTGGCCTCCGTGTCCTTGCCGTCGGCGTCGGTGAACTTAAGCGTCCAGTTGCCGATGACCAGCGCCGTGTCGCCGGCGAGAAGCGATTTCTCGGCGTTGACCGTGAGGTCCGGACTCATGGCGATAAATCCTGTAAAAACCTCACGGATCCCGCCAAGGCCGGTGACGGACCCCTCTCCGAACCCTTTGGGCAGAGCGAACGTCGCGTCAGGCTCGTACAGCGAAAGCGCCGCGTCCATGTCCCCGGCGGTGATCGCTTCTCCGATCAACCGGCTGATGTCCTCCGGTGTGTGTGCGGTCGGCATTCGTACCTCCTCGGTCGCGATGGTCCGAATCTACATCTCGTCGGTACCGCGTTTCAAGGCGCCAACGCCGTGGTAAAGGCGCGATTAGGCTTTGCACCGCACCGTGAAGGGTATGTCTCATCCGAGTAGCGAGTACCGCAGGTCGGCTGGCTTTACCAGCCGGACCGCCAATGCGCATTGAGTGAACCGGTAGGCCGCCTCCTCCCAACGGCTCGACCGGCCTCAGCCGCAAGGCGCCTGACGGGCAGCCCTTGGGGTACGCCGGGCGAGGCGGCAAAGCGATCATGACAAACGGTCAAGCAGCTCCTTCTTGATATAGCTATCTGGCAGGCCGTGCTTACGAGCCCCGTCCAGAATCCAGTCGAGGTACTCATTGCTGGGCTCGCCCTCCGGACAGATGAATTCCTCTCCAGCTACGTACGTCACGGCATCAATCTGCATCTCTTCCGGCGCGGTGATGACCTGGATCTTCTGTCGGCGGTAGTGCCCTCCATCGACCCCTTCGCACTTATCCATTCTCGTCATCGCCGCCTCGTCGCAGAGGTAGACCACTCCCCACACTTCGTTGGACTCGTCGTCAATGATGTTCGCCTTAACTGTCTTATCGTCGCTTCGCTTATTAAATGCCAACCGATACCCAGGCAGCCGACAGAGGCGCACCGTGCGAATCCCCCCGGTGCGTCTCTCCTTCCGATCGACGGACAGGTTACTTCCGTATGCGAAGTACCAGGTGTCCTTGCTCATCGTGTTCCCCGTCCGAGCTGTGATGGTCCGCGAGAGGATTCAGATGCTGACGCCTCTGGACTGGGTGAGCGGTCACGCTACCGAATGCTGTGGCCCCGCTGTGGCCCCGTGAGTCACGGTTTCCGCACACCTACGCGACTTCAATGCCCCTGGGCGCTCTCAGACGAACAGGTCGTGATGCCTTGCTGATCAGCATTTTGGGGCTACTACTGAGGTTTCGGGTCATCCATCACCGACAGTCCTCCGCGGCTAATAACCCGAAGGTCGTAGGTTCGCAACCTACCCCCCGCAAAACCGATCACGGGGAATTGGCCTCTCTCTGACCTACTCGGCGTAGGCTGGCGGCGTGGAGCAGCGGGTCAGCCTGATCACACTTGGGGTGGCGGACGTCGATGCCGCCCGGGCGTTTTACGAGCGGCTGGGGTGGCGGTGCGACCTGCCGCTGGACGACGTCGCGTTCTTCCAGGCGGGGGGCCTCGTGTTCTCGCTGTGGGGCCGGGACAAGCTCGCGACCGACAGAGCGGTGACCGACGGCGGCGGCTGGGGTGGGGTGACGCTCGCCCACAACGTGCGTTCCGGCGCCGAGGTCGACCAGATCATCGAGGAGGCTCGCGCCGGTGGCGCCACGATCGGTCGAGAGCCTGGGCCCACCTTCTACGGCGGGTACTCCGGCATCTTCATCGACCCGGACGGCCACCCCTGGGAGATCGCCCACAACCCCGGCTTCCCACTCGATGACGCCGGCGTGATCTCTCTCCCGTCGCCTGAACGGGAGACGCCACGGGTGGTCGCCGGAGAATTCCCGGTCGTGCGATGAATTCGGGGCGGTGTGGCCGTCGGTCTGGGTGAATCCCCGAACGCGCGGAAAAGGAGTGGTCAGATGCGGATCGTGGTTGTCGAGTTCATGAGCTTGGACGGGGTCGTCCAGGCGCCGGGTGGGCCGGAGGAGGACGTCGACGGCGGGTTCGCCCACGGCGGCTGGTCGCACCCCTACTTCGATCCGCAGGTCATGGGCGCCGCGTTCGACGGAGCGCTGACGGACGCCGGGGCGCTGCTGTTCGGCAGACGCACATGGCAGACGATGGCGGCGGCGTGGCCGGGCCGCGCGGGCGACCCGTTCGCCGACCGGATGAACGCCATCCCGAAGTACGTCGTCTCCGCGACGCTCGGCGACGAGGATCTCGTGTGGAACAACACCACGCGCATCCTCGGCTACCAGGCCGTCGACCGGATTCGCGAGCTGCGCGCGAGCGACGGCGGCGACTTGCTCGTCATGGGGAGTCCCACGCTCGTGCGCGCCCTCATGAGCGAAGGGATGATCGACGAGCTGCGGCTGATGATCGAGCCGGTGATGCTCGGCGGCGGCAAGTCGATCTTCCCCGACGACGGTGCGCTGCGCTCGCTCGAGCTCGTCTCCACGGTGACCAGCGCCACCGGCGTACACGTCTGCTCGTACCGGCCGGTCGGCGCCGGCTAAGCGTTCCGCGCGCCTGTCTGTCCGACTATGCGGCGGACACTCGTGTGCTTGTAATTTTTAGGGGTTTCGGCGCCACATCCTCAGGGAAGTTCGAATTTTAGAAATTCACGTGATCCATTCATCCGGCTCGTTCGAATGCCTCCACACATCCCGAACTGGAGGCATCTTTGAGAACCACAAAAGCCCGAAAGACACTTGCGATCGCAGCGGCTGGCGCGTCCGTGCTCGCCATTCCCGTCATCGCCGGTGCATCGTCCGGCTCCGAGAAGAAGGACGGGCCGAAGGACAAGCGCCTGATCGTCGCGACCGACGACAAGGGCAACCTGCTCGCGTTTCGCGCGGACCGGCCCTCGAAGATCCGGGCGAAGGCCATCACCGGCCTTCCGGTCGGCGTCACGTTGCGCGGCATCGACTTCCGCCCGCGCACCGGCGACCTCTACGGCGTCGGCAGCGACAAGGTCGTCTACCGCGTCAACCCGCAGACAGCGCTCGCGATCGCCGAGGGGCCGACGTTCGACTCGGCCGGCACGGTGACGGGTACGAACTTCGGCTGGGACTTCAACCCCACCGTCGACAAGATCCGGGGCACGACCGACGCGCAGGACAACATCCGACTCGATCCCGACTCCGGGGCGATGTTTCCCGTGGCGGGCACCGAGGACGGTGCCCTGAACCCCGGCACCCCGCTCGTGGTGGGCTCGGCCTACATCAACTCGTCGTTCAGCGCCACGCCGCCGGCGGCGACGGTGCTCTTCGCCTACGAGACCGGCATGGACAAGATCCACATCCAGGCTCCGCCCAACAGCGGGACGCTCAACGCCGGGGTCGCCTTCGGCGTCAACCTCGGCAGCGACGTCGGCTTCGATATCGCCGGAGCCTCGAACACGGGCTACATCGCCGGCCCGCCTGCCGGTAAGGCCGGCGCCCGCCTCTGGAGGGTGGACGTGCAGACCGGTGCCCGCACCAGCCTCGGCAAGATCGGCTATGGCAAGGTGAACGTCACGGGTCTCGCCGTCTGGCAGGACCAGTCCTGATCGACCCTCTGCGACCGGCGCCCGTCCACACGGGCGCCGGTCAGCACGGCGCGGAGCGACTCGCTCCGACGATGCAACACCCGGGCGATTGTGTGAGCTGATCCGGGAGCGGGAATGATGAGGGGATGAGGCGCGGGAGTCAGCGGTTCGAGGCGCGGGAGCAGATCGCCACGGGCGCGACGGCGGTGCTGTGGCGCGGGTGGGATCTGGAGATCAACCGTCCGGTGGCGATCAAGCGGCCGCACCCGCACTTGGTCGATGACGAGCAGACCCGGGCGCGGTTCCTGCGCGAGGCACGCAACGCCGCGCAAATCTCGCATCCCAACGTCGTCCAGATCTACGACGTCGGGATCGACGACGAGGGACCCTGGATCGCGATGGAGCTGGCCGACGGCGAATCCCTGGCCGCCCACCTCAGACGACACGGGCCGCTCGACCCGGCACAGGCCGCGCGCATCGGGGCCCAGATCGCCTCGGCGCTCGCCCATGCCCACCGCATTCCCGTCGTCCACCGCGACGTCAAGCCGACCAACGTGATCATCGACGCCGTGGGCGAGGTCAGGCTGGTCGACTTCGGCCTCGCGCGGCTCGCCGACGATGGCACCCTGACCGGTACCGGCCTGATCGCCGGGACACCCTCCTACATGGCGCCCGAGATCCTGCGTGGGGACGCGGCGACGCCCGCCGGTGACGTCTACGCCCTCGGCATCGTCATGTACGAGCTGCTGACCGGATCGCCGCCGTTCAGCGGCGACAGTGCGCTCGCCGTGGCGCTCGCACACGACCGCGAGGAGGCGACACCGGTCGATGCCGATCGCCCTCTACCAGCGGCGCTCACGCGACTCGTCACCCTGAGCATGAGCAAGGACCCCGCGCGGCGCCCGACCGCGGAGGCGTTGGATGCCGGGCTGAGTGAGATGGCACGTGGCGGGGACGCCACGCGCACGCAGATGTTGCCCGCCTCCGACGAGACGGTCGTGCTGCCCCTCGCCGCCGGCCAGGAGCGACGGCGTGCCGATCAGGGAAAGCGGCGGCGGGCGATGCAGATCGGAGCTGCCGCCCTGATCGCGGCGCTCATTCTGCTCGCCGTCGGGCTCGCGTCCCAGGGCGACGACAGTCCGGATCGGGTGTCCAGCGCGACCTCGACGAGCGGCACCCGGACCGCCACGACCACGGGCACCCAGGCGACCGCGCCCGCCACGACCGCCGCGACGCCGACCACCGCCACCCAGCCGGCCGGGCGTTCCCCCGCAGCGCAACGGGTGTCCGAGCTGATCGCCGCGGCGCGCACAGCGGGCCTGATCGACGAGGAGACGACCGCGGCCCTGGAGCAGCGCCTGATCGACGCCGAACGCGCGATCCTGGCGGGTGACGGCGAGCAGGCCGCGCAGGCGCTCACCCAACTCACGCAGCAGGCCTTCAGCGGACCAATCGCGGAAAGCTCGTTCGCGGGAGATCTCACCGACGCGATCACGACCCTCGCGACCAGTTGGGGCCTCGAGGCCGCCAGCGGAACAGGAGGCGGGAACGGAAAAGGCAAAAGCAACGGGAAGGGCAAGGGCAACGGAGACAGGGACGACTGAGCCGCGCGATGATGTGTTCCTGGAACCTCAGCTCAATTAGTAGTTTTTACTTTTTTTAGATGTTGTCGGAAGGTCGATTTCGCTCGGCGACATCCCGCTTGGGCAAAGGGATCGCAGGAAAATCGTGTCAGGCACGCTTTGCCAAACGCTAACGGAGTGCCCGGGCGCCGTCAGGGGGCTGTTGTTCCACCGGTCCAGGCGGGGGCGTCGCTGGCGGGGAATGACTCACGCGACGCTTCCTCGACCACGTCGATCGTCTCCTCGTCGGTGTTGGGCGGATCGGGGGGACGACCAGCCCGAGGCCTCGGCGCGGGCTTCTGCGCCTGCTCGTGGTGCGGGGGCGGCGTGTGGCCTGAGCCTGGGGTGTTCGCTCGCTCGTCCATGGGGCCTCGCGTGACTGTAGCGCGGCGATCGTTCTCATCGCGACGCGGCCGGCGCGGTAGCCTCGTCCGGTGATCGGGATCTCGACACGTCGTGGCCGCGGCGCGTGAGCGCAGTCGAGGACCACGGGCCGGGCTGGCCGCTCGACCTGCTCGACTGGAAGCGGCGGGTCGGGGCCATCTACGCCGCCGTGCGCGACGGCGGGGCGGGCGAGGCCGCCCTGACGACGTTTCGTGAGGCGAAGGACGCGCTGTTCGCCGAGCACGCCCAGAGCCCCATACCGCGCGAGCACCGGGCGACGTTCGACGGGCTGCGCTACTTCCCGTACCGGGCGGACCTGCGGGTGAAGGCGCCGCTGGAGCGCGAGGACGGGCAGGAGCTCGCGCTGCCGTCGAGCGGCGACGAGCCGTTCCGGTTCCAGCGGATCGGGTCCGTGCGTCCGCTAATCGACGGGACGCCAGTGTCGCTGGCCGTGTTCTGGCTGACGGCGTACGGCGGCGGCGTGTTCGTACCATTCCGCGACACGACAGCTGGCACCGACTCCTACGGCGCCGGGCGCTACCTGCTGGACACGGTCAAGGGGGCGGACCTCGGCGCAAGCGCTGACGGGGACCTGATCCTGGACTTCAACTATGCCTTCAACCCGTCGTGCTCGTACGACCCCCGCTGGAGTTGCCCCCTGGCGCACGCCGACAGCCGGCTCGAGATCCCGATCGACGCCGGCGAGCGCGTCTGGACCCCGCCCGCGGCCTGACTTAGCCTGGATCAGCGCGCGGTCAGCAGCGCCGGTCGGGTGCCCACCACCTGCAGCATCGAGCGGGTCTTCGGGACCCCCGACAGATCGACCGGGAGCTCCGGCACGAGCCACATCCTCGCCACCGCGGCGATGTCAGCGATCGAGAACGCCCCCGTCGCGTAGCCGCCCGGTTCGATCAGCCCCTCCCAGCCCGCGAGCGCCGCGTCCAGGTCCCGCACCGCCTCCGCGACTTCGGCGGCGGCGACCGGTGCCGTCGCGTAATACGTCCGGAGCTCGACCTCCCACAGCGCCGGTCGGATCGCCAGGCTCAGCACGTCCAGCAACTGGTCCACCCGTGCGCGCGCAGCTGGATCACGCGGGTACAGATCGTCCCGGCCCTCGCGATCGGCGAGGTACCGCAGGATGGTGTTCGACTCGACCAGGCACAGGTCGCCGTCGATCAGACAGGGCACCGTCGCGAACGGATGAATCTTGCGATACCACTGTGGGCGCTCACCCGACAGCGGAACGTCGACAAGCTCCGCCTCGAGCCCCAGCTCGTTCAGCATGAACCGAACCTTGAGGGCGTTCGACGAGGCGCGGTTGTCGTAGAGCACGAGCGAGGATGGCATGGCGAAAGCCTCGCGGAACGCGCTGACCGAGACAAACGCCGATCGGCGTCCGAGTCGATCAGCGGGAAGAATGCTCCAGCCACCGCGCG
>JBKKDD010000208.1:0-3201 GCA_046708705.1 Miltoncostaeaceae bacterium
CGGCGCGGCCGAGCCCGACCGGCAGCGCGGTCCGGGAGTTCAGCCCCGGGCCGTGATGTCGGTCATGTCCACCACGTTGCTAACCTGCGTGGGAGCAGATGTCGACGACGAGCCGTGACTACTACGACATCCTCGGGGTCTCCCGGGATGCGGACGACGAGACGATCAAGAAGGCGTTCCGGGTCAAGGCCCGGGAGCTTCATCCTGACGTCAACCCGGACGACCCCACCGCCGAGGAGCGCTTCAAGGAAGTCGCCGAGGCCTACAAGGTCCTGAGCGAGCCCGACACCCGGCAGGTCTACGACCGCTACGGGCGCGACGGGCTGCGCGGCTCGGCCGGGCAGCCGAACATGAGCGACTTCGGGTCGTTCCAGGAGATCTTCGACGCGTTCTTCGGCGGCGGCGACATCTTCGGCCGCGGGCGCGGCGGTCCGCGCCGCCAGTCCGGCGACGACCACCTGGTCGGTGTCGAGATCACGTTCGTCGAGTCGGCGCTCGGGGTGACCAAGGACATCGACGTCGGCCTGGTCGGCGTCTGCACGACGTGCGAGGGCAGCGGGGCCGGCCCCGGTGCCCAGCTCGCGCGCTGCGCCAAGTGCGACGGGGCGGGCGAGATCCGTCAGGTCATGCGCGGTCCCCTCGGCCAGTTCGTCCGGGCCACGATGTGTAGCGCCTGTAACGGCGAGGGCCAGGTCCCCACCGAGCGCTGCCAGGACTGTCGCGGCAAGGGCCGCCGCCACATCACCGACTCGGTGCAGGTCAAGATCCCCGCGGGCATCAACCACGGTCAGCGCATCTTGTTGCCCGGGCGCGGTCACGCCGGGGACCCGGGGGCGCCCGCGGGCGACCTGTACGTCGAGGTCGTTGTGGCCGACGACGCGCGGTTCATGCGCGACGGGCTCGACATCGTGACCCGCGTCAGCGTCCCCGTCGCCGACGCGATGCGCGGCGTCACCGTCACCGTGCCGACGATCACGGGCGACACCGAGGTCGTGCTGGAGCCCGGTGTGCAGCCGTTTGCCCAGCATGTGCTGCGCGGCAAGGGCTTTCCCGCGGTGCAGTCACGCGGGCAGGGCGACCAGCGCGTCGTGGTCGAGGTCGTCGTCCCGCGCGTGACCAGCGACGAGGGGCGTCGCTTGCTGAGCGAGCTCGACGCGCACAGTGACGCGCCCGGAGACGACGGGGGGTTCTTCCGTCGCAAGCGCAAGCGGAAGTAGCCCCTCGATCGAGCTGCAGCGGCTGACCGTGACCGTCGCGCTCGAGGACGCCGAGCGCCTGGAGGTCGCGCTGGCCGACCTGGCGCCGGCGGGATGGTCCGAGCGCCCGTACACCGACGGCGCGGTCGTCGAGCTGTGGGTGCCGCGTACGGAGGTCGAGGCACCTCGCCGCCTGGCCGACGCGCTCGCGGCCCGCGGCCTGCACGCGTCCGTGCAGAGCGCCACGCAGGACGACGAGTGGCGCAACGGGTTGCGCCACCACCATCACCCCATCGAGATCGGCGGGCGCCTGCGCGTGCGCCCGCCCTGGATCGCGCCGCTGGACGGTGTGATCGACATCGTGATCGATCCCGGCATGGCGTTCGGCACCGGTCAGCACGCCACCACCAAGGGCTGCCTGACGCTGCTGATCGACGACCCTGGCGACAGCCTGCTGGACGTGGGCTGCGGCTCGGGGGTCCTCGCGATCGCCGCGAGCAAGCTCGGCTACGGGCCGGTCCGGGCGATCGACAACGACCCGCTCGCGGTCGCGGCGACCATCGACAACGCAGCTGCCAACGGCGTCACGCTCGAGGTCGGCGAGCACGACGCCGGACACGACCCGCTGCCCGCCGTCGCGACGCTCGTGGCCAACATCACCGCCATCCCGGTCATCGCCCTGGCGCAGGCGCTGCCCGAGCCGCCGCCCCGGCGCGTGATCCTGTCGGGGTTTCGCCCCGCCGACGTCGCGCGGGTCGCGCGCGCATGGGCCGCGCGGGGGTTCGCGCCCGTGGACAGATTCGATCAGGACGACTGGACGGCGCTTCGCCTGGAGCTGACGCGGCCGTGAGACACGTGTTTCGCGCCACCGTGGACCACGACCCCGTCGCGGGCGAGGGCGTCGCGCTGAGCCCCGACGCCTGCCACCATCTGGCGCGCGTCGCGCGCCTGGGGCCGGGCGCGGCGATCGAGGTCGTCGACACGCAGGGCCGCATCTGGCCGGCGGCCATCGAGCAGATCGGACCGCCGGTGCTCGTGCGCATCGGCGACGCCCCGCGGCCCGCGCCCGGCCCGCTACCGATCGACCTGTACGTCGGTGCGCTGGAGTGGGGCAGGTTCGACCTGGTGGTGGAGAAGTGCACCGAGATCGGCGTGGCCCGCATCGCGATGTTCAAATCGGAGCGCAGCGCGGGCAAGACCGACCAGGCCGGGTTCGACCGCAGGGCCGCGCGCGCGGCGCGACTGATCGACGCTGCCGTCCGCCAGAGCGGGCAGGGCCACCGTCCCGAGCTTCGCGGGTTGGTACCGTTTTCGACCATGATCGACGACGTGTCGCATGGCGCGGGCTTCCTGGTCGACCGGCGGGGCGAGCACCCGCTCGGCGCCACGGTGCGCGCGGTGGCGCCCGCGGCTGCGGCCGTGATCGTGGGCTCCGACGCCGGGTTCTCCCTGTCCGAGCTGGCGCAGGCCACCGGCGCCGGTCTGCACGTCTGCCGTCTGGGCGAGTCGATGCTGCGCGCCGAGACGGCCGCCCTGGTCGCGGTCGCGATCGCCGCCGACGGACTCGGTGCGGCGGGGCAGGCCTGATGGCCCGGTTCTCGGTCAGGTTCCTGGGGTGCAAGGTCAGCCAGGCCGACGCGATGCTGATCCGCGACGCGCTGCGTGACGCCGGCCACGTCGAGACCGCGGCAGAGCACGCGCAGGTGCATGTGGTCAACACCTGCGCGCTGACGCTGGAGGCCGAGCGCAAGAGCCGCCAGCAGGTCAACCGTGCCGCGCGCACGGCGGCCCGCACGTTCGTGACCGGCTGCGCCGCCAACCTCAACCGCGACCAGTTCGGCGCCAGGGGCGTGACCGTGGTGCAGGGCTCCGCCGACCGGGTGGCGGCAGAGATCGCGACGGCCCTGGGCGGGGACATCCCGCTGGCCTGTCACGATGACGCGCGGCCCGCCGGCCGGACCCGGGCGTTCCTGAAGGTCCAGAACGGCTGCGACCAGTGCTGCGC
>JBKKDD010000209.1:0-2504 GCA_046708705.1 Miltoncostaeaceae bacterium
TTAGTCGATGTTGTGGTTACCGTGCTTCGCGTGTACGGACTTCGTCCAAGCGTTCGACCGCGAGTCGGTAGGCTTCCGATCGTCTGGCTCAGCCGCCATGCCATCAGGTTGCGCTGAAGTGCCCGGAAACACCCGGGAAACGCTCATGGCCCAGCGGAGGGGGAGGGATTTGAACCCTCGTCGGAGGAGAACCCCCGAAACGACTTTCGAGACCGCCGGCGCGTAGGGCGCGATCCCTCACGGGAAGAGGGGTTACGGCCCACCCCCCCGGGGCTGTGCGCCCCTGTGTGCGCCACGGCAAGCCGATCGTGCGCAGGTCTCGATCCAGGCGGAGAGCTATCGCGTGGCGAGATCCGCGTTGATGAGCCGCGCGCCGAGCGTCTCCGTCGTCGCGGATCCGGTATCGGTGATTCTCGACTCCACCTGGCCCGGTGTCCACGTCGGGTTCTGGGCCCGCAGCAGGGCGGCCAGGGCCGCCACGTGCGGGGCGGCCATCGAGGTACCCTGGAAGAAGTAGTAGCCGAAGCGGGACGGGCTGGTGGAGAAGGTCTGCTGCAGGATGCCGTCGCCGTAGCTGTTGTTGTCGATGTCCTTAGAGGTGTCGCCGCCGGGCGCGTAGATGTCCACTCCCGGCCCGTAGTTCGAGTATGGCGCCCGGTAGGCGGCGTTGCTCGCGTCGAAGTAGCCGGTCGCGCCGACACCGATCACGCGGAAGGTGTTCGTCGAGCCGGCCGGGCGGGTCACGTCGGCGGAGGCGGGATAGCCGGCGCTCGCGGCTCCGTCGTTGCCCGCGGCCGCCACGATCACGACGTTGCGGTCCTGCGCCTTCTGGAGGGCGGCGTCCACGACTCCTGAGGTGTCCACCGGGCCGCCGAGGCTGAGGTTGATCACATCGACCGGGTCGAACTCGGTCTGGCTGCCCGCCACGTTGTAGCCCGCCGCCCGCAGGATGCCCTTGGCGACCGCGCTGTAGCTGCCGCTGCCGGACTTGCCCAGCACCTTGATCGGGAGCACCTGTACGTGGAACGCCAGCCCGGAGACGCCCAGCCCGTTGTTCGTCGTGCCGGCGATCGTGCCCGTCACGTGGGTGCCGTGGCCGTTGTCATCGTTGGCGTGGGAGTCGTTGTTGATGTAGTCGTAATCGTGAACGGCGTCGAACTTGGCGTAGCTCGAGTCGGCCAGATCCGGCGCGATCTTGAACGTCTTTCCGTAGTTCTCGAAAGCCGCGCCGGTATCCACGACGGCCACCGTCGCCCGCGTCCCGTTCAGGCGAATGCCGGTGGTGCGGCCCCACGTGGCCACCGCGCCGATGCCGCGCAGGTTCCACTGGTAGGGGGCGAAGTAGGGGTCGTTCGGAGCCGTGGAGCCGTCTGGGAAGGTCAGGGTGTGCAGGGCGCCGTTCGGGCCCGCGGCCCGGACGCCCGGCCGACGCTCGTACGCGGCGGCCACCTGTGCGGCGGTACGCCCCGGCGGGAGCTGCACGACCTCGACGCCGAGCGCCGGGATGCTGTCGACCACACGGCCAGCCAAGCCGACCGCGGTGTGGGCCGACCCACGCTGGGCCGCAGTGGTGCCGTCGGCGAAGCGCACCAGCACCTCGGACGGGGGTCCCGGCGCGGCCACGGCCGTCGCGCCCCCCAGGGCGAGCACGGAGGCCACCGACAGCGCGATCCCGCGACATGTAACCCGACTCGGCATTTTGCACTCCTGTCGACACGCCGGACGCTTCCCGCACCCCGGTCACGGTGACAGTAGCAGGGCAGGGGTCAGATTTCTACCAAATTCGATTGGGAAGAACCTAGACGAGGGTCCAGGTCCGGCCCTCGTACGCGCCATCCGAGCGGACGGCGATCGCCGACGTGATGGCCGTGCGGTCGCGCGGTGCCTTGTGTCACCTCGCGGCATGGTGGGTCGTCGGGGCGTCGGCGGGCTCCGTGGATCCGGCGCCTGCCCCATTGAGGAGGAGCGGGCTGGGTCGCGCCGGCGAGCTTGGCTGAGCGCTTCGGGCTTGTGAGGCGAACCCCGCTGCCATGCCCACGGCACGGCAGACCGCCGGCTCGACGGGCGCGCCGAGATCAGCCCGGGTTGGAGGGCTTCGAGGACTGAAGCGTGCGCCCCGTGTGCGCCACTGCACGCCCCTCCCCGGCGGGTCCTGACGGGTCGTAGGGGCCGGCAGGCCAGGGCGCCCGGGTGGCTCTGATCGTGGCCTTCCGCGAGGAACTCGGCATGGGCGAGAGGTTCAAGTTCAACCATGACCTGCTTCGTCTCCGAAGGACTGCCGAAGCCCTGCTGCGGAACCTCGGCGAGAACGATGAAGACGACCTCGCCAAGGTGAAGGCCGAAGAGGAGTACCTCTGGCACGCCTGGATGGAGAGGAACTGAAGGACGAGGGCGACCCACTGACGCCTGACAGAATGGCTATCGGGTGGCTATCGGGTGGCTATCGGACACCCCGCATTTGCCGGTGACGTCCAGCACCTCCCTACCCCGAAGAACCCTGTAAC
>JBKKDD010000210.1:0-4504 GCA_046708705.1 Miltoncostaeaceae bacterium
GCCCGAGCTTCACGCGTTGGCGAGGACGCTTGGGTCGCTGCGGGAGAAACGGTCGCCGCCGGTCCGCCCGCTACGATGAATTGGCTTTGGACCAATCGCACATCCGCAACTTCTGCATCATCGCCCACATCGACCACGGCAAGTCGACGCTGGCCGACCGTATCCTGCAGCTCACCAACTCCATCAGTGACCGGGAGATGCGCTCCCAGGTGCTCGACTCCATGGACTTGGAGCGCGAGCGCGGGATCACGATCAAGGCCCAGGCCGTGCGGGTCTTCTACACCGCCTCCGACGACGAGACCTACCAGCTCAACCTGATCGACACGCCCGGGCACGTCGATTTCTCCTACGAGGTCTCGCGCAGCCTCGCGGCGTGCGAGGGCGCGGTGCTGGTCGTCGACGCCAGCCAGGGCATCGAGGCGCAGACGCTCGCCAACACCTACCTGGCGATCGAAGCCGACCTCGAGGTCGTACCGGTCCTCAACAAGATCGACCTGCCCGCCGCCGATCCCGACCTGCACGCCCGCGCCATCGCCGACCTGATCGGCGACAAGCCCGAGAACGTGCTGCGTATCTCGGCCAAGACCGGCCAGGGCATCCAGGACGTGCTGGAGGCCGTGGTCGCCCAGGTTCCCCCGCCGGCCGGCGACCCCGATGCCCCGCCCCGCGCGCTCATGTTCGACTCGGTGTACGACCAGTACCGCGGCGTCGTCACGTTCGTGCGGGTGGTCGACGGCGCGTTTCGCAAGGGCGACAAGCTGGTCGCGATGCAGACAGGCCTCGCCATCGAGGCCGAGGAGGTCGGCGTGATGACGCCCTCCATGGTCCCGACCGGGCGCCTCGCCGCCGGGGAGTCCGGGTACCTGATCACCGGGATCAAGCAACTGGGGGACCTGCGCGTGGGCGACACGCTCACGGTCGCCTCCAACCGCGCCGCCGCGCCGCTGCCCGGCTACCAGGAGGTCAAGCCGATGGTGTTCTGCGGGCTGTTCCCGCTGGACGCCGACGACTATCCGGACCTGCGCGAGGCGCTCGAGAAGCTCTCGCTCAACGACGGGTCCCTCCAATGGGAGCCCGAGACCTCGCAGGCGCTCGGCTTCGGCTTTCGCTGCGGGTTCCTCGGCCTGCTGCACATGGACATCGTCCGCGAGCGGCTGGAGCGCGAGTACGACCTGGAGCTCTTGGCCACCACACCCAACGTGGCCTACCGCGTCATCTCCACGACCGGCGAGGAGATCCTCGTCAAGAGCCCCGCGGAACTGCCGAACCCCAGCAACATCGAGACCATCCACGAGCCGTTGGTGCGCTGCTCCATCCTGGTCCCGTCCGAGTACGTGGGCTCGATCATGGAGCTGTGCCAGGAGCGGCGCGGGGCGTTCGTGACCATGGAGCCGATCGAGAACCGCCAGCAGATCGTCTACGACCTGCCGCTCGCCGAGATCGTCATGGACTTCTACGACCAGCTCAAGAGTCGCACCAAGGGCTACGCCTCGCTCGACTACGACATCATCGGCGACCGCGAGAGCCCGCTCGTCAAGCTGGACATCCTGCTGGCCGGCGACCCGGTGGACGCCCTGTCGATGATCGTCCACCGCGACCTCGCGTTCACCCGCGGCAAGGGCGTCGTCGACCGGCTGCAGAAGACGATCCCCAGGCAGCTCTTCGAGGTGCCCATCCAAGCCGCGATCGGCAGCAAAGTCATCGCCCGCGAGACGGTCAAGGCCCGCCGCAAGGACGTGCTCGCCAAGTGCTACGGCGGCGACATCAGCCGCAAGCGCAAGCTGTTGGAGCGCCAGAAGGAGGGCAAGAAGCGCATGAAGCAGGTCGGGCGCGTCGAGGTCCCCCAGGAGGCGTTCCTGTCGGTGCTCTCGATCGGAGAGGACAAGAACTCGGGCAAGCGATGACCGGCCTGCGACACCTCTACGTGCACCTGCCGTTCTGCGCCAGCCGCTGCGGCTACTGCGCGTTCGTGGTGGAGGTCGGCTCCCTCGACCGCCGCGACGACTACCTGCAGGCGTTGCTCGCCGAGCTCGACACCCAGCGCGAGCGCCTGGGCCCGCTCGAGACGGTCTACCTGGGCGGCGGCACCCCCACCCTTATGGGCGCCGACCGCCTCGCGCGCCTGATGGACGCGATCCGCCCCCACCTGGCGCCCGGGGCCGAGGTCACGGTCGAGGCCAATCCCGAGACCGTCGATCCAGCCGCGTTCGCCACCATGCGGGCGGCTGGCATCACGCGGGTGTCGCTGGGGGTGCAGTCGTTCCAGCCGCACCTGTTGCGGGCGCTCGACCGGCGCGCGACGCCCGACCAGGTGTGCTCCGCGTTCGCCGCCGCCCGCTCCGCCGGCTTTGCGAGCGTCAGCTTCGACCTCCTGTTTGCCGTGCCGGGGCAGGACCGTGCCGACCTGGACGCCGACATCGCAGCGGCGATCGCGCTCGGCGCCGATCACGTCTCCTGGTACGAGCTCGAGGTCAAGCCGGGCAGCATGCTGGCCCGCACCGGCGCGGTCGTTGACGAGGACTTCTCGGAGGAGGCCTACCGCCAGGTGGTCGCACGCCTGGAGGGCGCCGGCTACCGCTGGTACGAGACCGCCAACTTCGCGCGACCCGGGCACGAGTGTCGCCACAGCCTGGCCTACTGGAACGCCGCCGACTACCTTGGGATCGGCATCGGCGCGGTCTCGACCGCGGACGGCAGCCGCTGGCGCAACGCCGCGGACTTGGCCGGCTACATCGCCCGGTGCGAGCGCGGCGAGGACCCCAGGCGCACCACGGAGGCGCTCGACGCGGATGTCCGGCGCCGCGAGCGCTGGATGCTGGGCCTGCGGCTGGACGGGCCGTTCCGCATGGACGTGGCCGGCCCGCCCGACCACCCCGACGCGCTGGCGCACCTTGCCGAGCTCGGTCTGGTCACCTACGACGCCAGCGAGCTTCGCCTGTCACGCGACGGCCGCTTCGTGCAGAACGCCATCCTGTGCGAGCTGATGGAATACGCCTGATGGACATTCGCCTCTCGCCACGCCAGGAGTCCATCCTGCGGATGGTCGTCGAGCGCCACATCGAAAGCGGCACCCCCATCGGCAGCAAGAACATCGCCGGCCGGGAGGGCATGGAGTACGCGTCGTCAACGGTGCGCTCAGAGCTCGCGCGCCTCGAGCAACTCGGTCTGCTCAACCATCCCCACACCTCGGCCGGCCGCGTGCCGACCGACACCGGCTACCGCTACTATGTCGACCACCTGAAGCCCGACGACCGGCTGCCCGCCCCGCGAGAGGTCGCCAAGGCGCTGGTGGTGGGGGAGGTCCGCAAGGAGGTGGACGCCGCGATGCGGCGCGTCGCCGACGTGATGTCACAGGTCACGCACATGCTCGGCGTGGTCACCGCGCCGCCGGCGCAGTCGACCACCGTGCGACGGGTCGAGGTGCTGGTGCTGCAGCCGCAGTTGGTGATGGTGGTGGCGATCACCTCCACCGGCGCGGTCACCAAACGCATGTTCGTGTTCGACGCTCCCGTGGACCCGCACCTGGCCGACTGGGCGTCGGACTTCCTCAACGAGCGGGTCACGGGCCTGCCGGTGGGCGCCCGCATCATCGGCTCGCGCCTGGCCGACCAGTCGCTCGGCTCCCGCGAGCAGGCGTTCGTCGAGGTGATCGGCTCGGCCCTCACCGAACTCGAGGACGAGGAGTCCCAGGGGGCGCTCGTGGTGGGCGGCCAGGCGCGGTTTCTCGAGGAGAACCGCTTCCAGGACCTGATGGAGATCGGGTCCCTGATGCACGCGCTGGAGGAGCGGTTCGCGCTGCTGGAGCTCCTGCGCGGCGCGCTCTCGGGCAACGAGGTGTACCTGCGCATCGGCGCCGAGCTGCCCGACCCGGCGCTACGCGGCGTGTCGCTCGTTGCGGCCAACTACGGCATCGCCCGGCGCAACCTCGGCACCGTCTCGGTCATCGGGCCGACCCGAATGGACTACCGTTTGGCAATCGCGACGGTGCGCGAGGCAGCGCACGCGCTGTCGGCCTACGTGGACGAGGTGTACGAATAGACGATCGCTACGAGATCCTGGAGGTGTGGCGGCGCCCGTTGCGCGACGACGCGGCGGCGTCCGTGCGCGTGCTCGCCAAGACCGAGGCCGGGGGTGTCGGCCCCGAGGAGTACGCCGTCGGCATCACCACCAAGCAGGAATCCCAGCTCTACCCGCCGGCCGACGAGGGCGAGCTGTTCACCGGGCTCTCGTTCGCCGAGGCCCACTGGGTGGCGGCGGTGCTCGCCAGCGCGACGACGCGTGGCGACGAGGCCGAGGCGCTCTTGTTCGACCTGCGCGTACCGGTCGACCTGACCTGGCGTGATATCGAGCTGGCCGCAGAGGTCATCGAGCCCGGCGGCATCCGCTCCGGCCCGCTGGTGCCGTGGGAGACCGAGGGCAATCCGTCCCACAGCCGCTACGCGATCGCGACCTACACCCTCGACTGCGGCCACCAGGCCGTGGAGCTCTTGCGCCAGGACCTTGA
>JBKKDD010000211.1:0-5120 GCA_046708705.1 Miltoncostaeaceae bacterium
GCGGACGGCCAGGCGGCCGGGGCGCCCCGCGTGGGCGTGATGATCGAGGTTCCGTCGGCGGCCCTGATCGCCGACGCGCTCGCGACCGACGTCGACTTCTTCTCGATCGGCACCAACGACCTGACCCAGTACGCGATGGCCGCCGAGCGCGGCAACCCGGACGTGACGGAGCTCGCCGACGCGGTCCACCCCGCCGTGCTCCGCCTGATCGCGATGGTCTGCGAGGCCGCGCGCGTACACGGGCGCACGGTCGGTGTGTGCGGCGAGGCCGCCGCCGACCCGGACCTGGTGCCGCTGCTCCTGGGCCTCGGCGTCAGGGAGCTGTCGGTCGCGGCCCACGCCATCGGTGAGGTCAAGCGCCTGGTGCGGACCTTCGACACGGGTGAGCTCGAATCGCTGAGCGCCGCGGCGCTGACCTGCGCCGATGCGGAGCAGGTCCGGGCGCTCGTCCGTGCTGGGCGTGCCTGAGCCCGATCACGGCGGCAGGGGTGGCGGCACCCCCCGCGTGTCCTGCAACGTTCGGAACGCGGTCATGCCCAGGATGACGAGGCCGCCGAGGATCGAGAGCGCGCCGACCGTCTCGCCGTGCGCCATCCACGCCCACACCGGGTTGAGCGCCGGCTCGACGTAGAGCAGCAGCGACACCTCCAGTGCACGCAGGTGCGGCACGGCCTTGGTGATGAACACGTAGGCCAGGCCGATCTGAATGATGCCGAGGTAGAGGATCCAGACCCAGTCGGTCCCGACGCTGTCGGTGGCGGGCCCGATCGCGAAGGGCAGGCAGACGACGAACGCGATCAGGTTGCCCGCCACCGTGGCGCCGGCGGCGGCGGCGCTGCCGTCACGACGGCCGAGCCAGCGCAGGCCCATGACGGTGCCCGCCCACCCCACGCCCGAGATCACGGCCAGGATGTTGCCGAGCAGCGGCCGGGGCGCGGTGTCCACCGCGGTGGGGGAGTCGACGAAGAACAGCGCCAGCCCCGCTGCCAGCACCGTCATGAAGATCACGTCGCGCCGAACCACCCGCTCGCGCAAGAGGAATGGCGCAGCGATCGCGATCCACAGCGGCGCCGTGGATTGCAGGAAGATGGTGTTGGCCGACGTCGTCAGCTTGTTGCCCGCCACGAACAGGATCAGCGTGACCGCGAACGTCGCGCCCACCAGCAACGTGCGCCAGGTCCAGCTGTGGCGTGACCGGGGCAGCATGATCGCGATCGCGATCGCGGCGACCCCGGAGCGAAAGCACGCGACCGTGATCCCGCCCGACAGGCCGTCGAAGCTCGTCGCCTTGATGGCCGCGCCACCGGTCGAGAACAAGATGGCGGCGGCCACGATCTGGAAGCGGGCGACGATCACAGGGCCAACGATGTCAAACTGACTCGACATGGACACTCCCTTGATCCCACTCGCGCATTTCTTCGACGACCCCGAGCGCGCCGCCGCGCGTGTCTCCCCCGATGGCCGCCGCCTGGCCTGGGTGGCGCCCTCCGCCGGCCCGCTCAACGTCTGGGTGGCGCCGATTGCGGGGGGTGAGCCCGTGCAGGTGACCAACGACCGCGACCGGGGCGTGCGCTCCTACGCCTGGTCGCGCGACGGCGCGCGGATCCTGTACCTGCAGGACACGGGCGGTGACGAGAACTACCACCTGTTCGCAGCCGACCTGGAGCATCCCGAGTCGCCCGACCGTGACCTGACGCCGTTCGACGGCGTCAAGGTCGGCGTGGTGGACGTGCCGCGCGACGATCCGGAGCACCTACTGATCTCGACCAACCGCCGCGACCCCGCCCTGTTCGACGTGGAGCGGCTCAACCTGGTGACCGGCGACATCGCGCTGGTCGCCGAGAACCCCGGCAACATCATGGGCTGGCTGACCGACCGTGACGGTCGCCTGCGCGCCGCGTTCGCTCAGACGCCCACCGGCGACCACCAGGTGCTGGTGCGCGAGACCGAGCAGGAGGCATTTCGCGTCCTGGCCGAGTTCGCCAACGAGGACTCGGGGTCGCCGTACGCCTTCAGCGCGGACGGGCGCAGGCTCTACGTGGGCAGCGCCCGGGACAGCGACCTGGTGCGCCTGGTCACGCTCGACGTGGCGACAGGCGAGGAAGCGGTAATCGACGCCGACGCCGAGGCGGACCTCGGTGCGCCGATCATCTCGGACCGGACCGGGGCGCTCCTGGGAGCGGCGTACCGCCGCGATCGCCTCGTCATGCACGCGCTTGACGAGACGTTCGCACGTGACTGGGACCTGGTGCGACAGATCCATCCGGGCGATCCGATGATCGGCAGCACTGACGACGAGGAGACGCTCTGGACCGTGGCCTTCGACGACGATCGCGACCCCGGGGCGACCTATCTGTTTGACCGGCGCACCGGGGAGTCGCGGCTGCTGTTTCGCTCGCGGCCGTGGCTCGATCCCGCCATCCTCGCCGAGCGCACCCCCGTGCGGATCACCTCACGCGACGGGCTGATGCTGCGGTCGTACCTGACGCTGCCGGTGGGGGTGGAGCCGCGTGGCCTGCCGACCGTGCTCTACGTGCACGGCGGCCCGTGGGCGCGCGACAGTTGGGGATGGGAGCCCACGGCCCAGTTTCTCGCCAACCGCGGCTACGCCGTGCTGCAGGTCAACTACCGGGGCTCGACCGGCTTCGGCAAATCCTTCATGCACGCGGCCGAGCACGAGTTCGCCGGCAAGATGCACGACGACCTGATCGACGGCGTCGACTGGATCGTGGGCGAGGGCATCGCCGATCCCGACCGGGTCGCGATCTACGGCGGCAGCTACGGGGGGTATGCGGCGTTGGTCGGCGCCACGTTCACGCCCGACGTGTTCGCCGCGGCGATCAGCGTGGTCGGCCCGTCCAACCTCGTCACGCTCGTGCGCAGCTTCCCGCCGTACTGGCGGCCGCTGCTGGCCGGCACCTGGTTCCGGTTCGTGGGCGACCCTGACGACCCGGACGAGCTCGCCGACCTGGAGGCCCGCTCGCCGATCAACCGAGTCGACCAGATCATCGCGCCGCTGCTCGTCATGCAAGGGGCCAACGATCCCCGGGTGAAGCAGCACGAATCGGATCAGATCGTGGCGGCGCTCCGAGCGCGCGGCGTGCCGGTCGAATACGTCGTCAAGGAGGACGAGGGACACGGCTTCGTCAAGCCAGAGAACCGGATGGACGTCTTCCGCGCCATCGAGGGGTTCCTGGCGACCCATCTGGGCGGTCGCACCGGCGGCTGACCTGGATCAGCGTCAGGCGGCAAACCCCGTCCGGTCGGTGACGCGGCTGGTGCCGGAGGCGTCCTTGGTCACGTGGATCGCCGCGCCCAGGCGCTCGGCGACGCCCGGCAGGTGGGTGATCACCGCGACGAGCCTGCCGTGGTCGGCCATGCGCTCCACCGCGGCGATCGCGATCTCCAGCGACTCGCCGTCCAGCGACGAGAAGCCCTCGTCCAGGAACAGGCAGTCCAGGCGCCCGGCCGCGCCGCTCGCGATGTCGGCGAGGGCGAGCGCCAGTGCCAGGCTCGCCAGAAAGCGCTCGCCTCCGGAGAGCGTCGCGGCGCCACGGACCCGCCGTCCCAGCCGGTGGTCGACGACGGCCAGCGGATCGGGCTCGTCGCCCACGAAGCTGTAGGCCCCCTGCGAGAGCTCCTGCAGGCGCGCCGAGGCGCCCAGCGCGAGCCGCTCGTGGAACCGCGCGAGCAGGTAGCGCGGAAAGCGATTGGCCTGCAGGTCGGCCGCCACCTGCGCGTACACCTCCGCCTCGGCATGGGCCGCTCGCTCCGCCCGCGCCAGTCGATGCCCGTCACGGGCGTGCTGCTCGATCTCGGCGAGCTCCGCCTGCGCGGCGCGCCGACCCTCGATGGCGGCGTGATGGCGCGCGGTGAAATCGTCCGCGGTCTGGATCCCGAACGGGGCGCCCCCCTCGCTGATCCGGCAGTCCAGATCGTCCGCCGCGGCCCCAGCGACATCCGCGCGGCGGATGGCGTCTGCGGCCGCGCGCTCGGCGCGTCCGACCAGCTCGTCGGCGCGGACCGCAAGCTCGGCGGCGGGCAGCTCGGCGGGAAGGGGGTGCATGCCCAGTCTCCCCGCCAGCAGGGTGAGCGCCTGGCGCAGGCGCCCGATCTCACCGCGCTCGATCGTCGTCACGACGGCCTCGGCGTCGGCGAGCTTCACCCCGGCATGGGTCGCGTACGCCGTCGCCAGGCCGACGGCCTGCTCCATCATCTCCAGCTCGTGGACGGCGACGTCCAGCTCCGCAACCGGTCGCTCGGCACGGGCATAGCCGCCGAGTCGCTCCTGGAGCGTCGCCAGGTCGTCGCGGTCCTTGTCGAGCCGCCGGTGGATCTCGGCGAGCGTTCCGGCCGTCTGCTCGGTGGCCGCACGGAGCTGGGCCGCCTCGTGGCGCGGGGCCGCGGCCTCGGCCTCCAGGCGGGCGGCGTCGGTGGCCAGCCGGTCGGCCACGTCTGCATCCGCCGTGAGGTCGCCTCCGCGCGCCGTGACCAGGCGCTCGCACTCCGCGACGGCCTCGTGGCAAGCACTCAGCGTGCGGTTGCAGCTTCGGACCTCGAGCTCGGCGTCGGCCGATCGGTCCGCCGCGGCGCGTGCCAGTTCACGAAGCCCCAGCACGGCCTCCTCGATCTCGTGCAGATCGTCAGGACGGTGGTGGGGGACGCTGTGCACCACCTGCCGGCAGACGGGACAGATCCCACCATCCGCGATCCCGGCGCGCATCGTCGCGGCCATGTGCGCCGAGCGCAGCTCGTCGAGCGCCGCGTCCGCGGCGCCGGCCTCGTCGGTGGCGCGCCGCGCCGCGTCGTGCTCCGCATCTCGTGCCCGCGTGGCCTGCGCCAGCTCGGCGGCAGCACGGGCTGCGGCCGCGCGGGTCGCGATCAGATCGCGCATCGCATCGGCCAGTGACGCCATCTGTTCGTGGTGGTGGCCCGCGGTCGCGATCTGCGCCTCGAGCCGCTCCAGCCGTGACCGGTGGTCGGCCAGCTCCGCCTCTTGCGCGCGGGCCGCCGCGTCCTCGCGGGGGATGGACTCCCTGGCGATCGCGGCGCGCTCGGCGAGTCCGCGCAACGCCGCCAGCTCCGACGCGGTGCCACCGTGGCGCTCGCGCAGCCTGCTG
>JBKKDD010000212.1:0-6428 GCA_046708705.1 Miltoncostaeaceae bacterium
CCCATCTGCAGCGCCGGGCTGCCCGCGCGGCGGGTTCGCCGTCGCCGCAGCCCGACTGGCGGATTAGCGGTGGTCACTTGGCGCTCGACACCCCCGCCTCCTCCTCGATTTTGGCAATCGACCCCGACTCTGGGTCGAACAGCTCCTCGTCGACCTTGGCCCAGCCGCCCAGATCGTCGATCGTGGTGAGCTTGGCGGGTGTCGGGAACGCGTCGCGGTTGGCGGCGAGCGCAGCCTCGTTGACCGGACGGTAGCCCCAGTCGGCGAACCGCTTCTGGGCGGCCTCGCTCAGGACGAAGTCGGCGAATGCCTTGGCCGCGTCCGGGGCGGAGGTCGTGGTCGCGATGTTGATGTCGATCCGAATCGTGTCGTCGGGGATCACGTAGTCGACGGACTCACCCTTCTTCTGGGCGGTGGTGGCCTCGTACTCGTAGGACAGCAGCACGTCGCCCTTGCCGCCGGTGAACGTCTGGAGCGCCTCGCGTCCGGACTTTGGCTGGACCTTGATGTGCTCCTTGATGAGCTTCTCGACGTAGGGCAGCCCGCCGTGGGCGTAGGCGCCCAAGAGGTTCCACTTGGCCGCCCCGGAGGTGAACGGGTTGGGGGTCACGACCTCGACCCCCGGCTTCAGCAGATCGTCCCAGGCCTTGATGCCCTTGGGGTTGCCCTTACGGACGATGAACGACACCACCGAGGTCGTGACGCGGCCCTTGGCAGGCGTGGCGTTCCAGTCCTCTGCGACCAAGCCCGCCTTGACCAGGCGCGTGATATCGGGCTCGATCGAGAAGGTCACCACATCGGCCTTCAGACCGGCCGCCACAGCGCGGCTTTGCTCACCGGAGGGGCCGAACGACGTGCTGACCGCGACGCTCGCGCCGGCGTCGGTGGCGCGGAAGTCGGGGATGATCTCGTCATAGACGACCTGCGGCGTGGAATAGGCGACCAGCGAGATCGTGGACGTCGGGTCGCCGCTCGGCGCGTCCGAGCCGCCCTTGACGTCGGACGCCCCGCCGCAGCCCGTCATGGCCACCAGGGCCATGAGGACGGTCGGGACGGCGAGGCGTAGGCGGTTCATGGAAAGCTCCTTTTGTCTGTTGGGATTATGGAGATTCGCGATGACGAACGCCAGTGTAGCCACGTTGTCAAGTGATGCAATAGGAAAACTGTTTTTCACTCGGCCACCTGACATTTGGCGACCCGTGGCCGGGTCGAACGGTCGGTCGGTAGGGTTGGGGAAAACACGGATAGGGGAGTCTCCGCCGTCGCGTTCACCGAGCTGGCAGTCGTCCTCATCGCCCTGACGGTGTCCGGGGTGATCGGGCTGCGTCTCGGCTTGTCGGCGATTCCGATCTACATCGGCGCGGGCATCCTGCTGGGACCAGGCGAGCCGGTCGTGTTGCACGTCGTCACGCCCAACGACGCGACCGATCTGATCTCGCGTCTGGGGATCGTGCTGCTGCTGTTCTTCCTGGGCCTCGAGTTCTCGCTGGAGCGGCTGACCCAGGCGCGCAGGTTCACGGTGGTCGGCGGGGTGATCGACCTCGGGATCGCGGGCGGCGGGGCGGCGATCGTGTCGATCGCCTTGCTCGGGCTCACCGCCGAGGCCGTGATCCTGGCCGGCCTGATCTACGTCTCGAGCAGCGCGGTGATCACTCGGGCCCTGTTCGATTTTCGGCGCCTGGCCGACCCCGAGACGGATCTGGTGCTTGGCGTCCTCGTGTTCGAGGACATCGCGATCGCGCTGTTCCTGGCGGTGGCCGCCGCGCTCGCCGCGGGCTCCGGCGTGACCGCGCTCGGCATCGCGGGCACGGTGGCCATTGCGCTCGCGGTCGTCGGCGCGTTCCTGTTCGCCAGCCGGTACGCCCCGCGCGTGTTCGATCGCATCGCGCCCAGGCTCGAGCGCGAGCAGTTGCTGCTCCTGACCCTCTCAATCGCGGTCGGCTCGGCGGCGCTCTCGGAAGTGGCCGGGCTCTCCGAGGCCATCGGCGCGCTGCTGGCGGGGGTCCTGCTGTCGGGGAGCCGGCTGCGCGACGACATCGAAGCGGAGCTGCTCGGCCTTCGGGACTTCGCGGCCGGGATATTCTTCTTCTCGTTCGGGCTCGGCGTCGATCTGGGCGACACCGGGCTGGTCTGGACGTGGCTCCTCGCCGCGATTCCGGTCGCCGTCGCCACGAAGCTCCTCGGTGGCTACGTTGCTGGGCGGACCACCGGGCTGACGCCGCGACGCAGCTTCAACACCGGCACGTCGCTCGTGGCGCGCGGGGAGTTCACGATCATCCTCTCCCAGCTCGCGGCCGCCGGTGTCGCGCTGGACGCGAGCTTCCGCGAGCGCATCGGCCCGTTCGCGGGGGTGTTCGTCGTGGCGACCACGGTCGTCGGAGTGCTATTGATGAAGGAGACACGTCGTCTCGGGCGCGCCGTCTTCGGCGCCGGGACCCGTGCTCGCACCGTGACCAAAGGAGTCGACAATGCGTGAGGTGCGTGAGACGCGCCTACCGGGGGTGGGTACCAAGTTCACGATGGACACCCATCGCGGCGAGGGAGTCTGCGTAATCGTCCACACCGACGGTCTGCGCGAGCTGTACCACTTCGACGAGGACGACGACGAGGAGCCCTACCGCATCGCCCTCAACGACGACGAGGCCCGTCAGGTTGGCGCCCTGCTGGGCGGCGTGATCTACCGGCCGCAACTCGTGCAGGACCTCGAGCTCGCCCTCGGTGACCTCGTCGTCGAGTGGATCGAGCTGCCCGCCGGCAGCCCGCTCGTCGGCCTGACCGTCATGACGTGCCGGATCCGGCGTACCACGGGCTCGACGATCGTCGCGATCCTGCGCCAGGGCGGGGCCGTTGCGATGCCCCACCCCGATGAGGTCCTGCAGGCCAACGACGTCCTCGTCGTGATCGGCACCCCGGACGGGTTCCCGGTCATCCGTCGCCTGGTTGCCGAAGGTCCGCCCCCGGACGACGACGAGAACGGCGAGCCGGCGCCTTCCTGACGCCTGAGCATCGTTGAACGTCTGGTAACGCGTTCCTGCACGATTCGCCCGCGATCCCTTTGCCCAGGCGGGATCGCGGGGCGGCAAATCGATCTTCCAACATCCTCGTCAGCGGGCTGGGATTCAGGCTAGCGTCGCCCGCAGAGCGGCCAGTGGCGGGCCATGCCGCGTTTGAACGCCCAGGCTGCGGCCGCCGCTGCCGCATAGGGGTCCGTGCGCGCGAACCGGCGGTACGGCGTGGTGTTCCAGAGCGGGGTGCCGAACTGGAACAGGCCCAGATAACGGCCGTTGCGCGCATTCGGGTTGAGGGTCGACTCGCACATCGCGACGCGCCGGAGCTTGGCGACCGGGACGCCGTAGGTGGCGGCCGCCATGGTGAGCGCATGCGCCACGCTGCGGGCGGTGCCGGTGGTCCGTCGGATCTGCGTGACGGTCTTGCGGTGGACGCGGCGCTCGGCGGCGAGTTGGGTGCGGAGGGATGCGATCTGCGCGTTCGCGCGGGCGAGCTTGGCGTGATTGTTGGCGTCCGCGGGGGGTGCGGCGGCGAAGAGTAGGGCCACGGCGCACGCGCCGATGACGGCCAGGGTCGTTCCAAGTGTGATTCGTCTGCGGGTCAGGAGAGTCTCCCCGTCGGGGTGGTCCTCGCCTGCGCGGCAACCGGGCGCGCGAGGCGCTTACGGTGCGGGGCGGTGAGGCTGGGATGTCCACCGCAGGCGGTGGACGATGATTCACCCACCCTGCCAGGGGATCGTCGAGGCGCAAAAACCTCAGGTTCGCGTGCGACGCGGCAATCCCGCGGCCCTTCGCCTGGATCCACCGAAGATCGGGATCCGGGCGTATCCGCGCCGCGAGATGCGGTGGTCCAGACTTAGTACGGGGGCTGGGCCTCGTGCCAATCGCCGATGGCGCGAAACGCCGTCCAGAACGCGCGCTTGGCGTTCTGCTCGTCCAACGACGCGTCGATGTCGGGGACGTACAGCGCGTCGATGGACGGGGTCCAGCGCTGCACGACACCGACCTCGTCGCGGAGCGGCTCGGCCATCGGGTACTCCAGCCGGTTGAGCGCGTCGAGCGCCTGAGCACCCATGGCGACGACGAGCTTGGGCATGACGATGGCGATCTCCTGGGCGAGCCACGGCGGACAGAGCCGTGCGGCGTCCTCGTCGCCCAGATGGCTGCACTTGACCGCGAGCGTTCCGTACATGGTCGCGGGGTTGATGCCGAGGCGCTCGACGCTCTTGAGGATCGCGGTGCCGGCGCGACCGAAGAACGCGACGCCCTCCTGGCGCTCGGCCAGGCCCGCCGACCACTTGAGAAGCATGATCTCGGCCTGGGGCGAGCCCGACGCGAGCACCGGCAGATCGTCCTTGGGCACGCAACGCGGGCAGGCCAGGATCTCGCGGTTGAGCGACTCGATCTCCGCGATCGAGCGGCGCAGGTACGCGTCCTGCAGATCGGCGGGAGTGTCGCCGCCTGCGATGCTCGCCGCGCGCGCGGGCCGCTGCGCGCGGGAGTCGTTGCCTGGTGTGTCCGGGGTCATCAGCGACGCATCTATTGGCTCTGTGGTGGCTGATCTCCTGCGTGAAACGCGTTTCAGTTCGCAGGGTCGGCTGGACGGCGTCTCTCACGTTGCGTCCGCGTACGCAGGCCTCTCCGCCGCTGCACCGGTTCGGCGTCGACCAGCGCGTCCAGGAACTCCCGCGCAGATGTGAACGGAGGCATCATCAGGTGGGCCGTGCCGATGTCCTCGGCCGCGGTGGCGCCGCTGCCCGCGGTACAGAGCAACCCGAAGCGCTGGGTCAGCCGCACCGAGTCCTCCCCAGGCACCGAGCGCGCCGTCGACGCGGGCCCGCCCAGGGCCTCGTAACAGTCGATGAGCCCGCGGTGGCGGCGAAGCAGGTCCCGGTTGGGCGGCTCCGACCAGCCCGGGTGCGGGGCCATGACCACGCCGCCCTGGGAGTGGATCGCATCGGCGGTGGCCTCCAGGCCCAGGTCGTGTGGAACGGCGGCGCGCAGGAAGAGCCCGACCAGGTCGCCGTCGGCGGTGTGCACACGCTGCCCCGCGATGACGACCAAGCGCTGCTGCGCGATCGCCGCCGTCTCGAGCCCCGGCTCGGGCCCGGTGGCGGCGATCACCGCGACCGCACCGACATCACGCGCCAGGCAGGCGTCGACGATCGCCCGCGGCGGCAGGTCGGGGCCGGGATGCACACGCAGATCCGCGCGCAGGCGGGTGCGCGGCGCGCTGACCGGACCGGACGATCGGGCGGCCAGGTACCCCTGCTCCAACTCGGCCGCGACCGTGTCCCACGTGCGCGCCGATGCGCGCGCCGCGGCATTGGCGCCGAGCTCCGCCAGCCGACCGGGATCGCCGATCAGGCCGGTCACCGTCTCCGTCCACACGTCGCGCGAGAACGGCGTCAGCGCGAGGCCGTGATGACCATGGGTGATGACCGCGTCGTCATCGCCGGTGCGCGGAATCAGCGGCGCGATGCCACAGGCCATGGCCTCGGCCACTGCCGAGCCGGCAAGGTCCTCGGGCGCGCTGACCAGCGCGATCCCGCCCGTCGCGTAGGCCTCGGCGCGCGCGTCGGCCCCAGTGTCGGGGATCACCACGACCCGCTCGCGCAGGGCCTTCGGCACCGCCGCCCGGGTGCGCCAGGGGGCTTCGCGCGGGCCGAGGATCGTGATCGGCCCGACCGCGTCCGGGTTGAGCTGGCGGACGACCCGCAGCGCGAACCGCAGTCCCGCGCGGTCCGCCCCGCGCGCGATGATCACGAGCCCCGGCGGGCCCGGATGGGGAGCCGCCGGCGGATGGAACGTCGCCGGGTCGATCCCGGCCGGCACGACCATGCAGTCGTGGGCGAAGAGCTCGACGACGGCGCGCCGCGACGTCTCACCGGCGGCGACCCAGAGATCCAGCCGTGCCATCGCCCGCTCCAACAGAGGCTGTACGAACGCGACTCCGGCGAGCTGCTCGGGGCGGTAGAAGGTGCACGCGGTGACGCTGCGGGCATGGCGCAGGGCCGCAAGCGCGGGGCTCGGCGCCAGCGGCTCGTGCACGTGGACGACGTCGAAGGGGATGCGCGACAGCACGTCCTCGAGCGCGGCCGACAGGTCGAGCGGGCCG
The DNA here is from genome assembly GCA_046708705.1 of Miltoncostaeaceae bacterium. Taxonomy (GTDB): domain Bacteria; phylum Actinomycetota; class Thermoleophilia; order Miltoncostaeales; family Miltoncostaeaceae; genus CALMEC01. Next base: position 6,127 of record JBKKDD010000212.1, read on the forward strand.
CCCATGCGTCGCCGCGGTCCTGCGGGCAGGGCCCGGCCCAGCGGCACCACCACGACCTCGCCCTGATCGCCGAGCACTGCCGACGTGTCGCCGCCGCGCAGTGCCCGCAGCCTGCGACGGCCGTCGGCCAAGAGCTCCGGGCCGGTCGCGGGGGTCAGGATGCTGCCGCGGTGGCCCCGGTCCGCGAGCGCCCGTGCCTCGTGGGCGATGCGCCAGGTCAGATCGTCGAGCGCCGGCCAGGCCTGCGGCGAGATGAGCGCGAAGGAGCGTGGACGAGCCATGGGCGCCCACCCCGCCAGCAC
>JBKKDD010000213.1:0-11240 GCA_046708705.1 Miltoncostaeaceae bacterium
GGCCGAGACAGGGTGCCCGCTGGCGCACGCTCTCGACTGGCGACGCATCAGCTCATCCTATCGGCGAGGTCGGGGCGATCCCCGCGTGGAGCAAGGCCCTCGACATGCGTCATCGGGGTTGGGAGGATCTTCCGAAGCCGGCGTTACTCTCGGCCCGTCTCATCGGCACGTTCGGCACGGGCAACCCGCGGGGGCGTGACCGGGCGGTCGAGGCGAATCACCTCGCGCCTGGTTCCGCAGCAGGCTCCCTCGGAGTTGCTCGCCGCATGGTGGGCTGCACTGTTTACGCTGTTCCGGGCTCTTGGATTCGCCACCGAGATCCACCCCTCACTTTGACACGGGGGCGCCGCCCGGATTTCCTGATCGTTGGCCGAGGACCTACTCCGACGAGTCGGTGATCTCGACGCGGCTGGGACGTTCGACTCCCGTTCGCTCGAAGTCGAGATGCTCACGGAACTGGCGGCTCTTCGTCGAGTTGTCGCATCCTCGATCCAGGTCTTGCGGAGTGGATTGCGATCCTCCTCGAGGATCCCTGAACGTCATCACGGCTTCGACAAACACGCGGTCCTCGTGGCGTCCTGGATTGGGCCGTTCTTGGAGCGGGAGGCGGTCGGGTTGCCGGGCCACTATCCGGCGGGGCCAGGTGGTAGCCCTGCCCGTGGGTTACCACGAGCGCCCGAGGGGCGTCCAGCTCACCCCGGGTCGAGTGCGGCTCCGCCGCGAAACGGCAGAGCGCAGGCCGGCGACGGGTCCCGCGAGCGTGCCAAGGCCCCTCCTGGAGACGACGCAGGTCACGTCGCGGCGGGCTGACCTCCGGCGACCCGTTGGCCCGCTCCACCGAAACCGGCTGGTCCACCACGACCCGGTCCACAACTCGCGCTCTCTGGCGGGTCTTTGTCCCAGCCGCGGGGCGCCGACGCCGATGGCCACGATACGACGGTGAAGTGGTCGCAGGCCGCGAGTCGTTGTTAACACGATTGAGGTTTGGCCGACACCATCCATCGACCCATCCGCCCCTGCGGCCTGCCTACCGTCGCCCCGTACACACACTCACTTGGAGGGTACGGTGCAGCTCAAGAAGATTCTCGGAGGCCTCACGGTCGGCGTTGCCGCCGTCGGGCTCTCCGCAACCGCCGCGCTCGGGGGTTCCACGATCAGTGGCCCGATGGCGTTCGATCCCATCCCCGGTTCCGCATACGGGCAGGAGAGCACGACCTGGACGGAGCCGTTCGTGGTTCCGGCCGGGTTCACCCAGAAGCTCGTCAGCGACGAGACGGTCCTCGACATCTACCCGGGGACGACCGACGACCTGACCGACATGAACACGGTCAACGAGACCGGTCCCATGGCCGGCCGCTACCTGTATCGGACCCACGAGGTCCGCACGAACGGGGCCGTGTCGGTCGTCGACCTGACGACCGGCGCGACCAAGGTCATCGCCCAGAACACCGGCTACCGTCGCCTCGACGGCATCCGCTGGACGCCGTGGGGCACGCTGCTGTTTGCCGAGGAGACCACGGGCGGTCGACTGTTCGAGGCCTTCCTCGACCCGACGGATCCGACCACGGTCACCAGGGTCGAGACCCGGCCCGCGCTCGGCATCATGGCCCACGAGGGCATCGAGGCGTTGTCCGACGGCACCCTTTTCGTCATCGACGAGCTCACGGGCGGCGGCATCTTCAAGTTCGTCCCCGACGTCCGCGGCGACCTCTCGTCCGGGCAGCTCTATGCGGCCAAGGGCAGCAACGCCGACGGCACCGGTGACCTGACCTGGACCCCGCTCGACCGGTCGGCGGTCGCCGTTGACGCGCGTGCGGCCCACAACGCCGCGGCGCTCGCCGGTCAGGCGTCGCGCTACGAGCGGCCCGAGGACGTCGAGGTGATCGGCCGCCACCTGTACGTCGCGATCACCGGCACGGACCGCGTGCTGCGCTTCGATCTGGCTCACGACAAGATCACGAACTACGTCAAGGCGGGCGTCAACGTCGGCATCGAGAACATCGCCGCGAAGGTCACCGGCTTCAACAACCCGGACAACCTCGCCCAGGGCCCCGACGGCAAGCTCTGGATCGTCGAGGACAACGACTACAGCGACATCTTCGTCGCCGGTCCGGACAAGAACCACGACGGAGTCGCCGACGCCACGTCCCTGTTCGCGTCGCTCAAGGACACCGGCGCCGAGGGCACCGGTATCTACTTCGGCAAGGACCCACAGACGCTGTTCGTCAACATCCAGCACCCGGACAAGGTGTTGGCCGACGGCACGTGGACGATCACCCGCCGCTGATCGGCTCGCGCGGCATCGGCACTGACCGGAGGGCGGGCAGCGACCCGCCCTTCCGTGTCAGTTGACCGCCACGGAGGATGTAGGTTGATCGCCCGTTCTTCCCCGGGGGCGAGTGGGACACACACAGATTCCTTCCCTGGGATTTCGCCGAGTAGAGCGCGGCGTCAGCCGCACGGAAGAGCTCGTTCGCGCTCATGCCCGGCCGAAGCTCTGCAAGTCCCGCCGACAGCGTCACCGATCCCACTTCCTCGAATGGCTCGTCGCAGATTGCGCGACGCGCCCGCTCGGCCGCCCTCGCCGCCGACTCGGCATCTGCATCCGGCAGGATCAACGCGAACTCCTCGCCGCCCACTCGGGCCACCAAGTCCTCCTTACGGGCTAACACCCGCAATCGGGAGGCGGCCTCAATCAGCACGCTGTCGCCGGTCAGGTGGCCGTGCGCGTCGTTGACATCCTTGAAGTGATCGAGATCCATGAGGACGAGGCACAACGGGTGCCCGTGGCGCCTGGCACGGTGCGTCTCGGCCTGCAGCCGCTCGAAGAAGGCTCCATGGTTTGCGAGGCTCGTAAGAGGATCACTCGCGGCCTGGGCCACCAGCCGTGCTTGGGCCGCGGCGTTCGCCACGGCGAGCGCGACCAGTTCGGAGAATCGTTGTAGCCGGCCTTCGGTGTCGGGACCGAGCAACCCCGGGTCGGACGTCGCCGCCAACAGCGCACCCCACAGGCACCCGTCGACGCGCACGGGTGCACCCACTGCGCTGCGATATCCAGCGGCGCGAGCGATTCGGCCCACCGGATCGTCGATGAGCTCCGCGTCGTCGTAACTGACGCGCGCCACTCTCCCGGTGTACGCGATCTGGGCAAGCACGCCGACGCCCTCGGTCGGGAAGGTGATGTCGTCGCGCGGCTGGTTGGCGCCCCACCATCCGACGGGCACGGCATGGTCCTCCTCGTACCGGACGACGAGCCCGCACTCCGCCTCGACCAGGCCTGCGATCTCCTTGGCAGTCTGGGCGAACACCGCCTCGGGCGTGGCCTCGGCAACCCGAGTCGCCACCTCGCGAAACGCAGCCTGCTCGGCCGCCAGCACGCGGTTCTCATGGAGGCGCCGAGCGGTGTCGTGCTCCAGCCAGGTGTTCGCCAGAGCGAGCGTTGCCAGGCGCGCCAATCCGAGGGCCGCATTGCGCTCCAGCGAGGAGAACGTTCGCGGACGAGCGTAGATCCAGACCAGAGTGCCGAGTAACGCCAGCCCTCTCGCGGCCGGAATGGAGGGATGCTCGAGGCGCACGCCGAGCACCGCACCGGACCCGAGGCGCTCGACGACGTCGGGTGGCACCGCTGGGTCGTTCGCCACGTCCTCGATCATCAGGACCGGGTCGGCTTGGGCGGCTTGGAGCCGGCAGATCGGCAATTCCGTCGCCACCCTCCCAATGCTGCGCTTCAGCAGCGCCCTGTGCTCCGGCCGGGTCTCGGTCGTGAACACGGCCGTCACGAGCTGGTCCTCTACGCGGTGGGCGTGGCACGTCGTGCGGTCGGCGTCGAGGGCTGTGATCGCGGCTTCCGCGATGCCCTGCAGGATCGCCGCGAGGTCCGGCACGCCGTTCAGGAGTGCGGCCGCACCGACCATCTGCTCACAGCGCTCGGGATCTCCTTCACCCAATGGAGTCTCCTTCGTTCCAGCCTAACGAGAACTTTCAAAAAGATATCGGCAGTTTCGGCTCGAGCCTTGATGGGTCGGAGCGACACACGGGTTGGTAGCGTCGCACTCGTGGATACCTTGTTCGACCATCTGGCGGATCTCCCGGTGGAGATCGCATCCGTGCAGCGAGAACGACTCGAGTTCGAGACCGTACGGTGGGTGCGGGTCTCGACGGTGGTCGCGATAAGCGGCGGCGGTGAGACCGGACGTGGCGAGGACGTGTCCTACGCGACCCCTGACCAGGACGCCCACCAGCGCATGGACCTGCCGCGCCTCGCCGGACGGCGGACGCTTGCCGAGTGGAGCTCGGTGCTGGACCAGGTCAACCTGTTCCCGGTCCCGCCGTCGGTCCCCGAGGCGCGCGACTACCGGCGCTGGGCCTACGAGAGCGCGCTGCTGGATCTCGCCCTTCGTCAGAACGGGCTCAACTTCGCGACCGCGCTCGGGCGCGAGCCCGCACCCGTGCGGTTCTGCGCGTCGCCCACGGGCGACCCGCATGTGCTCCTGTCCCAGTACCCCGACCTGGAGCTCAAGGTCGACGCCCATGTCGACTGGAGCGCCGACGACATGGCGCGCCTGGCCGCGACCGAACGGGTGCGCGTCGTCGACCTGAAAGGCCACTACTCGGGCGACTGGAACCGGCTGCCGGACGATCCGGTGGCGTTTTCGGCGGCGGTGATCGACGCATTTCCGGATGTCGTCATCGAAGACCCGATGCTCGGGGCGCCCATGGAGCCGCTGATCGCGGCCAACGCGCACCGGATGTCGTTCGATGCGCCGGTCCACTCGCTCGCCGATCTCGAGCGGCTGCCGCGGACCGGGTGCTGCAACATCAAGCCCTCACGCTTCGCGACCACCGCGCGCCTGCTCGAGTGCGTCGACCACTGCGAACGGAACGGCGTCCAAATGTACGGCGGCGGGCAGTTCGAGTTGGGGCCCGGTCGCCTGCAGATCCAGGCGATCGCCGGCACGCTGTACGCGGACGGCCCCAACGACGTCGCCCCCGGCGGCTATAACGCCGCCCATCCCGATGACGGGCTGGCGACGAGCCCGCTCCCGGCGGGTTCGGACATCGGATTGCACGGCAGCCTGGGCTGATGATCACAGGAGCGGAATCCGGGACAGACGTGGGGCTCCAGACGGTGCGTTCGTCGTGCGCGCACGGGTCACACGTTGACCCCCGATGGGCCGTCCTGTAGGAAGGTCTCCTGACGCGCGCCATGCGGCGGCGCAGCTGACCAGGCAACGAGGGGGAACCGCAGCAGATGGAGCAGTCGAGCACGCTCACGATTGGCGCGCCCAAGGAGGCGTTCCCCGGCGAGCGTCGGGTCGCGATCACCCCCGCGGTGGTCGCCGGGTACGTCAAGGCCGGATTCCGCGTGCTCGTCGAAGCGGGGGCCGGGGCGTCCGCGGGATTCGCCGACGTCGCCTACACCGACCGCGGCGCCGAGATCGTCACGCGCGACGTGGCCCTCGGCGCGAGCGTGCTCGCGGTGGTGCGAGTGCTCGACGGGGATCCGACGAGCCCCGACCGGGAGCGTCTGCGGCCCGGCCAGGTGGTGATCGGAATGGCGGCCCCGCTCGCCAACCCGCAGGTCGTCGCCGCCGTTGCCGAGCGTGGGGCCGTGCTGTACTCGCTCGAGCTCCTTCCCCGCACGACCCGGGCCCAGAGCATGGACGTGCTCTCCTCGCAGGCCAACATCGCCGGCTACAAAGCCGTCCTTCTGGCTGCGACGCAGCTGCCCAAAATGGCGCCGATGCTGACGACGGCCGCAGGGACCATCGCCCCCGCCAAGGTGTTCATCATCGGCGCGGGCGTCGCAGGCCTGTCGGCGATCGCGACGGCGCGGCGTCTGGGCGCCGTCGTCGAGGCCTATGACGTGCGCACCGCCGTCAAGGAAGAGGTCCAGAGCCTGGGCGCGCGGTTCGTCGAGCTGCCGCTGGAGACCGGCCAGGAGGGAAGCGGCTCAGGCGCGTACGCCACTCAACTCTCCGACGAGCAGATCGCCAAGCAGCGCGAGTTGATGGCCAAGACGATCGCCGGCAGCGACGTCGTGATCACGCCCGCGCAGGTGCAGGGCGCGAAGGCCCCGGTGCTGGTGACCAAGGAGATGATCGCGGGGATGAGCCCGGGCTCGGTCATCGTAGACCTCGCCGCAGAGCAGGGCTGCAACTGCGAGGGCTCGGTCGCGGGCGAGACCGTCGAGGTCGGCGGGGTGACGATCATCGGACCGGCCAACGTCCCGGGGACCGTGCCGCACGACGCCAGCTTGACCTACGCCAAGAACGTCGCGAACTTCGTCGCGTTGATCGTCGCCGACAAGGCCCTTCACCTGGACGTCGACGACGCCATCGTCCGCGAGACCGTCGTCACCCACGACGGTCAGGTCGTCCACACCCGCGTGCGTGAGGCACTCGGGCTCGATCCGAAGACCGCGCCCCCGCCGCCGAATCCCGCGCCCGCCGCAGACCAGACCCAGGAGACCGCAGCGTAATGCTCCGTCCCAGCGGCTTCGACGGCATCCGGTGGCTGCGAAGCTCCGCCGGATCCAGACCTTCGCGTCGAGCCAAGCTCTTTGGAGCCTTGTCCTCGCGCCCGTCCCTACTGTCCGGTATGAACGGGCACTGCGTCCTCGTCCGGCGGGCTTGTCACTCACCGGATATCCGCCAAACCACCGAGACGGAGCACTAATGCTCACCAACGAGGTCATCATCACGAGCCTGTTCATCTTCGCCCTGGCCGGGTTCCTGGGGCTCGAGGTCATCCGGCGGGTACCCAAACTGCTGCACACCCCGCTGATGGCGCTGACCAACGCGCTGTCGGCGATCTCGTTGGTCGGCTCGATGCTGATCCTGGGTGAGGCCCACACCAGCTACTCGAAGATCATGGGCTTCGTCGCCGTGATCGCCGCCACCATCAACGTGGTCGGCGGGTTCCTGATCACCGACAAGATGCTCCGGATGTTCAAGAAGCGCGAGCCCGCCAAGCCCAAGGCGGAGGTGGTGGAGCCCTCATGAGAAACGACCTCATCCAGCTCGCCTACCTCGTCGCGGCGATCGGATTCGCCCTCTCCCTCAAATGGATGTCGTCGGCCCCGACCGCCCGGCGCGGGATCTTCGCGGGCGAGGCGGCGTTCGTCCTCGCCATCATCGCGACGCTCTGCCACGACGGGCTGACCGGCCAGGGGTACGGCCTGATCGCGGCCGCCGTCCTGATCGGCTCGGCGATCGGTGTGCCCCTGGGCCTCAAGGTCCCCATGACGGCAATGCCCCAGCGGATTGCCCTGTCACACGCGTTCGGCGCGCTTGCCGCCGGGCTCGTCGGCGTCGCCCACTACTACCTGGAGCGCGCGAACGTCGGCAAGTTCGAGATGGCGGTCCTCGGGTTCGAGATCATCCTCGGTTGCCTGGTGTTCACGGGCAGCCTGATGGCGGCTGGCAAGCTGCAGGAATGGCTGCCGCAACGGCCGATCACCTTCAAGGGCCAGAACTACGCCAACTTCGCCCTGCTCGGCACGGCGCTCGTCCTGGTCGTGCTGCTGGTGCTCGACCCGAGCCGCACCGGGCTGATCCCGCCGATCATCGCGCTATCGCTGGCGTTCGGCGTGCTCCTGATCGTCCCGATCGGCGGCGCCGACATGCCGACCGTCATCGCGCTTTTGAACAGCTACGCCGGCATCTCGGCCGCGGCGCTCGGCATCGTCTTGGACAACAAGCTGCTGATCGTGGCGGGTGCCCTGGACGGGATGTCGGGGCTGATCCTGGCGATCATCATGTGCCGCGCGATGAACCGGTCGTTCAGCAACGTCATGTTCGGGGCGTTCGGGCAGCTGCAGGAGGCCGAGCCCGGCGAGGGCGGGGAGGTCGGCAACGTGCGCTCGGCGTCGTTCGACGAGGCGGCCGAGATCCTTAAGGCGTCACGGTCAGTCGTCATCGTGCCTGGGTACGGCATGGCGGTCGCGCAGGCCCAGCACAAGGTGCGGGAGTTCGCCGATGCGCTCGAGGCCGAGGGGGTCGACGTGCGCTACGCCATCCACCCGGTCGCCGGACGCATGCCCGGGCACATGAACGTGCTGCTCGCCGAGGCGAACGTCCCCTACGACAAGCTCCTGGACATGGACGAGATCAACTCGGAGTTTCCGCAGGTCGACGTGGTGCTGGTGCTCGGCGCCAACGACGTGGTCAACCCGGCTGCCCGCCACACCAAGTCCAGCCCGATCTACGGCATGCCGATCCTCAACGTCGACCAGGCCGCGTGCGTGATGGTCATCAAACGCAGCATGCGCCCGGGTTTCGCGGGCATCGAGAACGAGCTGTTCTACGACCCCAAGACGCTGATGGTCTTCGGCGACGCCAAGCATGTCGTCGGCGAGCTGACCACCGAGGTCACCGGCCAGCGGGACGCCATCTCGATCTAGACCGAGACGAGGCCACTCCAGCCTCCCTCCGCCGCCACGGTCAAATGGCAGAGGCGCGCGTCAAATGGCCGCGTCGGCAGCCAAATGGCAGTCGCGCGCCAATTGGCCATCTCGTCCGTCAAATTTCCGTCGCGATCGGACAGATGGCCGTTGGATTCGCCAAGTGGCCGTCGCGTGCGCCCAAGTGACCGTCATGAGGTCATGTGACCGGTGTCAGCGGGACTGGAGGGCGTCCAGGCCGATGCCGAGGGCGACCAGGAGCCGCCGGTCGACGCGACGCTCGGGGTCGTCGATCTCGAGGCGGTAGCGATCGCGGATGCCGGTCTTGCGTGAATGGCGGCCGATCACGACCTCGTCGCGGGTGATGTCGAAGTGGTACGGGATGGGGATGAGGTCGAGCACAAGCGAGGCCACCGCGCCGATCAGCGGGATCGCCTGCAGCAGGTTCTGGATCCGGCGGACCACCGCGACCGGGACGCTGCTCTCGCGGACCACGGCGAGTTCTGCGTCGTCGGGTCCCAGGATGACCCAGGTGGTCAGGAGCAGCGATGCTTTGGCCTTGCGTTGGAGCGCGCCGATCACGGTTCCGTCCGGCGTGGTCACGACGTAGCGGCCGCCGATGTCCACCACCCGTCGCGCCTTGATGCGCAGGATCTCCACGGCCTCGGTGTCGTCGGCGAAGATCCGCAGGTCCTCCTTGACCGCGAACGCCTTCTGCCGGCAGAATGCCAGCATCGTGCCGGGCGCGAACCCGGCGTCGGCGGGCTCGTACACGTAGTTGCGGTTGACGAAGATCGTGTAGGGCTGGTCGACGACGAACGCGTCGCGGTCGAAGCGCGGATCACGGGCGTCGGGCACGGATGAGCTCATCGTCCGAGCATGTCACGCGATGGTGGCGTTGGGCCCGCCCGGATCAGGTTGCCGTGGCGCACGCCTGACCGGACATCGGGCCCTCGAGCCCCCGCACCGAGACGGCGCTCACCACGTAGCAGCGCCGCCCGCTGCCGTCGTCGCCGGTCGGCCACGGCCATGCGTCTGGCGCGTCGATGAGGCCCAGCCGCCCGGGCTCCAGCAGGCCGAGCGCCGACGGAAGCACCACGGCCAACTGGTATCGCGTGCAGTCGCTTTTGATCCGGTACACCCGGTACATGGCGATCGCGCCGCCGGCCGTCACCGGGTTCCAGGTCACCATAACCTCGCCGCTCCCGCCGCCTCCGGCTGCAGTCACCCCCGACGGTGCCGGCGGTGGCGCGCAACAGCGCCATCGCGGAAGCTTCGCGGCGAACCCTGAGATCCGCTTCAGTAGGGCCGTTGGTGTCGTCATGGTCGTCCTCCGCGCCGTCGAGCCAGATGAGCGACCAAACCTACCTTCGTGCCTCCCGCGACGTTCCGGGCGCCGTCGCGGGGGCCGCAGGCAGCCGGTCAGGGCACTATTGCCCGCGACCAAAAGGGCAGGGGGACGTATGAGGGTGGGGATCATCGGTGCGGGGCTGTCGGGGCTCGCCGCGGCGCGTGAGCTGATCGAATCTGGCCACGAGGTCAGGGTGTTCGAGAAAAGCCGCGGCGTTGGCGGTCGGCTCGCCGCACGGCGGATCGGCGGGACCGTCGTTGACCATGGCGCTCCCGTGATCACTACGCCACCCGACGGTGAGCTGGACGCGCTCGTGCGATCGCTCGACCAGGACGACCTGGTACGGCTCGGGCCGGATCGCGTTGCGTACCGGTCCGGAGCGACGCGCCTTGCGAAGTTGATGGCGGACGGCATCGACGTCACGCTCGGAGTACGGATCGCCGCGCTCCGTCCATCCGGAGGGCGTTTCGAGTTGGGAGACGAGCAGGGTAACTCGCACGGATGCGTCGACGCGGTCGTGATCAGCGCTCCGGCGCCCCAGGCGGCGGATCTGCTGGAACAGAGCCCGCAGCCGGCCGCTTGTGTCGACGCGCTGCGCGAGGTCGTCTACGACTCGGCGGTGGTGGTCATGGCGGGTCTGCGCATTGCCCCACCCCAAGAACTCGAGCCGTTTTCCGTCACGGCACCATTCGCGCGCATCACCGCCGAGTCGGCCAGGGGACGCGCGCCCGTGGCCGACATCGCCGCGGTCGTCGCGCACGTGGCGCCGGAGGCGAGCGCGGAGCTCTTGGGAGCATCCGACGCCGATGTCCTCGACCGGCTGCTGCCTCGAATGATGGCGCTGTGCGGGGCGGAAACGGTCCCGGAATGGACGTCGGTCAAGCGTTGGCGCTTCGCGACCGCGCGGGCTGTGATCGACTCCGCCCGCGTCAACCCCTCCGGCAGTCGCATCGTGGTCTGCGGCGACGCGGTCGCCGGCGACGGTCTGGAGGACGTCCTGCGGTCCGGGCGCGCCGCCGCACACGCCGTCAGCTCGTGAGCGCAGCCCCGCGAAAACCGCGAAATACCCGTCGCGGCGGGCACCAACGTCATAGGCTGTCGGTAATCTGCCCAGCAGCAGTGCTCGCGAACAAACCAGGAGAGAGATAACGTGAACAAGACCGAGTTCGTCGCCGCGATTGCCAAGCGCACCGGAGGCACCCAGGCCGACGCCGCCGGGTTCCTCGATGCAGCGCTCACCGAGATCCAGACGACGCTCGCCAAGGGTGGTGAGGTTGCGATCACCGGCTTCGGCAAGTTCTCGACCTCCAAGCGCGCGGCGCGGGCGGGACGCAACCCGCAGACGGGCGCCGCGATCAAGATCGCCGCGGCCACGTTGCCCAAGTTCACCGCGGGCGCCGTCCTCAAAGCAGCGGTCGCGAAGAAGAAGAAGAAGTAGCACCCGGCCAGCGGGGGGGCTGGGGCCGCCGCAGGCCGCGGGTGCCG
>JBKKDD010000214.1:0-8026 GCA_046708705.1 Miltoncostaeaceae bacterium
GGAGTTATGGAGCCTGTTGGTCCTCGGCGCCGGCGTCGCCGCGATCGGCATCGTCGCGGCGGTCGTCGACCCGCGGGGGCGTGCGGCCCGCTGGTCGGCACTGGGGTGCGCCGTCGCAGGCGCGGCGGCACTGGTCTGGGCGCTGTGGAGCGCGCTGCGCATCACGAGCGTGGCCGTCCCGATGGACCCGGGTGACGGTCCCGTCGCGCCCATCGTGGCGCGGCCGGTGTCGTTGCTGGCCGCCGCCGCCGCCGCCGCGGTGGCCGCGCTGTCGCTCTGGTGGGCGCGCGCGCACACCGACTGACCGGCGTCCCGAGCAGGGCGGGCCGAAGGTATCGGCACCTTCCGGTTCAGCGGAGTCCCAACGTCCGGTTGTGAGCCTCCCCGCGCAAAGGCCCCTGGGATACTGGGGGCATGCGGATGCCCGCAGCTCCCGGCCGTTCCTTCTCGAGCCACAACGCCGCCGGTGTCCACCCGGCGGTGCTCTAGGCGGTGGCGCGCGCCAACGTCGGGCACGCGGTCGCCTACGGCGACGACCCGTGGACCCGTGCGTGCGAGGACCGGTTCCGAGAGCTGTTCGGCGCCGACACCACGACGCTGCTGACGTTCGGCGGCACTGGCGCGAACGTGCTGGGTCTCGCGACCATGCTCGGCCCGGCCGAGGCGGTGGTCTGCAGCCGCTGGGGCCACGTCGCGGTGGACGAGACCGGCGCGCCGGAGCGCATCCTCGGGGCCAAGATCATCGAGTTGCCCTCCGACGACGCCAAGCTCTGGCCCGATCAGCTGGACGGTCCGGCCGGGCTCCTGGGCGTCGAGCACCATGTGCAGCCGGGGGTGGTCTCGATCACCCAGAGCACGGAGCTCGGTACGGTCTACAGTCCGGACGAGGTCGGGGCGCTCTGTGAGCGCGCGCATCGTCACGGCATGCGCGTCCACATGGACGGCGCGCGGATTGCGAACGCGGTTGCGGCGCTGGGCGGGACGGTCGCGGCCCTGCGGGCCTGCACGGTGGATGCGGGCGTGGACGTCGTGACCTTCGGCGGCACCAAGAACGGCATGCTGGGCGGGGACGCGGTCGTCTACCTGAACCCCGCGCTCGCTCGCTCGGCCCGTTACGTCCGCAAGCAGGTCACGCAACTGCCGTCCAAGATGCGCTTCGTCGCGGCGCAGTTCACCGCCCTGCTGGAGGGTGAGCGCTGGATCGCGCTTGCGGCGCATGCCAACGCGATGGCGCGTGAGCTCCACGCGCAGACCTCCGGCATTCCGGGCGTCGTGCTCGGCGACGCGCCCCAGGTCAACAGCGTGTTCCCGCGCCTGCCCGCCGACGTGATCGCGCCCCTGCAGAAGTGGTGCTTCTTCTGGCCCTGGGACCCGCAGACCTGCCAGGTGCGCTGGATGACGGCCTGGGACACGACTCCGGACGACGTCGCGGCGTTCGCCGCCGGGGTCCGTCAGGTGGCGGCGGCCGCGGGCGGAGCGGGGAACCGGTAGGTCGCCTCCACCGGGTCGTGGTCGGACAGCAGCACGGTCCGGGCGCGGCGCGCGGTGGTCACGGGGAGCTCGCGCAGCGCGGTGGGGAGCATGCGCGGCGGCGCGACGACGTCGAGCCCTCGATGGAACACGTGGTCCAGCACCAGGTGCGCGACGCTCGGCTCGGACAGGCCGAGCTCGTGCAGGGCGCGGATCGCCGGATGCTCGCTCCCGGCGGCGTTGAGGTCTCCCGCGATCAGCACCGGCTCGTCTGGCGGGACGCGCTCGAGGATCCGGGGCACCACGCGCCTGACCTCGTGCGCGATCAGCTCCCACACGAGGGAGTTGTGGCAGTGGAGCGACGCCACGGTCAGGGTCCGGCCCGCGTCGTCTCGGATTCGCACGGCCACCAGCCGCCGTGGCTCCAGCAGCCAGTGAAGTGCCTCGCGGGGTCCAAGGCCGAGCGCCCCCGCGTGCCGTGCGACCACCGCGGGTGGGTTGTGGCGGACGGTCCACACGCCGCCCGGCACCACCTGCCAGCCGGGGGCGATCAGCACGACGTTGGCCGTGCCCTCGTGGGTCTGCCACAGATCGGGGTTGCGGGCGGCCAAGCGTCCGCGCAGCCGGGTCGGGCCGACGAGCGGCGGCATCAGCGCATGGACCGCCTGCATCCCGGTGGCCTCGGCCAGCTCGGCGATGCCCAGCGGCGGCACCTCCTGCAGCGCCGCCACGGTCGGGCGTCGCGAGGCGATGACGGTGCCCATCTCGCGCAGCCACTTGGCGTTGAGGTGGACATGGGTGCCGTCGTCCACCGGGCGCCGCAGCAGCGTCGAGCCGAGCGTGGGCCCTAGCCGCGCGCCGTCCTGGCCGTGGAAGAGGTTCCAGGTCAGGACCCGGATGTCAGCGGTCGCGTCCACTGACGACCACCGTACCCGCCCGCGGCGCCCGATCGCTACAGTCCCGCCGTGCCCGTCGAGCCGTTGCCCACACCACCGCCGCCACCCGGGCGGCGCAGCTGGCCGACGATCCTCTATTGGGGAGCGGCGGGCGCTGTGTACGCCGGGCTCGGGATCCTGTCGCCCCCGGCGTTCCTGCTGGGGTTCTGGGAATCGTGGCTGTTCGTGTTTTTCGCGACGCTCCTCGCGCCGAAGGTGCTCGGCCGCCGCGATCGCGGGTGAGCTGGGCCGCCCACGACATCGAGCCGTATCTGATCAAGGCCCACATGGGCGCCGCGATCAGCGTGCCGTTCTGCCTGCTGGGCTCCTACTCACCGGACCTGTTCACCAAATGGGCGGTCTATGGCCTGGACTTCTCCGGCAACGCGAAGCTCGTCGACGATCCCGTCCAGCTCCACCGCGGCTTCCCCGGGGTCGGCTTCACGCACAGCCTGTTGTTCGCGATCGTCGTCGCGCTGATCATCTACCTGTGGTCGCGGCACCGGATCTGGGCGATCTCGTTCCTGATCGGGGCCGTGGCCCACGTGATGTCGGACACGCTCGATTCGGTCGGCGTGATGCTGTTCTGGCCGCTCACCGATTGGTACCTGCACCTGGACGTGTGGCAGTACGTCGGCGAGGCCGGTCGGCGCAAGGACGCCATCGCCTACTACACGTCGCTGGGCGGGGCGTGGGACCTGTTCTGGGTGGGGTGGCTCCTGTGTAAGTGGCGGGTGCTGACGACCGCCTACTTCGAGGCCGAGGTGGCGCCCAAAGATCCGCTGTGGCCGTGGCTGCGCCGCAAGACCGGCAACACGTTCGCGCTGACCGTCTACCGGGGCAGCGCGTTCTTCGGTGTGGTGTCGGCCGTGGCCTGGATCGTGTGGGCGCTCTTCGTCAACGACTTCCAGGCGAACCTGGACTGGTCTCTCGGAGGGCCCTCGTGGGCGCCGCGGCAGGGTCCGCCGTAGTGGTGTCGACGCACGTGGCCTCGCGTCCCAGCACGGCCTTGACCACGTCGCCCACGCCCACGTCGAAGCGCAGCGTGACGGTGCCTGGCGTCGTGACGCGCAGCTCGGTGGCCCACGGCTCGCGCGGGGCGACGCAGGCATCGCCGCGGATCACCCGCCAGTACGGGGTGTAGCGCAGCCGCAGCCGGTAGTTGCCCGGGCGTGTGACCTCGAAGGTCACCTCGCGGGCATCGATGTAGCGGATGTCGATCAGGTCCGGGGGGGTGGCGATGGGGGTGGCGTTTGGCACCTCGTACACCGACCAGTCGCCCACGCGGGCGACCAGCGGCAGCACGTGCGCCTCGCGCAGCAGCGCCGCCTCGGCCTCGGCGCTGTAGTCGAGCTTGTCGTCCGGCAGGAATACGTAGCGCACGCCCAGCCGCCGCAGCCAGGTGAAGTACTTGGTGGCGGTCAGCTCGCCGTACAGGTCGCTGTTCGCCGGGAAGTCGTCCTGGCGATACCACCCGCGTGTCAACGGCACGCCACGGCGGGCCAGGAAGAACGCCTCCCAATGGTGATCGGTGGCCACGACCTCGATCCGATGGTTGGGATCGCCGTGGGCCGCCAGGAACGCCTCGACGGGATACCAGAACTCCTCGCTCGACGAGCGCACCTGGTTGGCGCTGCGCAGACCCGCCACGGCCGGGAACGTCTGCCAGAGGAGCGCGCCCATGAGCAGCGCGACCGCCAGGCCGCGGGGTCGGAAGCCCCTGGCGGCGAGCGGCACCAAGAGTAGCGGCGCGCCCATGAACAGCAGCAGCCGGCCGACGTTGGCGCCGATCGGTGACGAGATCGCGAACGCGGTCACGGCGAGCGCCGCATAGACCCCGAAGATCCCGAGCAACACGCGGAGGTCCGGTCGCCCGCGGGCGAGCCACCAGCCCGCCGCGCAGAACGCGAGCACGACCACCAGGTCCAGCACGTCGAACGGGTATTCCCCCCCCGGGGTGCTGAATGCCCGCCACAGCAGGGCGGCCGCGCCGACCACGCCGCCCAGCCCGAACAGCAGCGTGCGAACGCCGTGGTGGCGCCACCAGCGCGGGGTCGCCGCCGCGATGCCGACCAGCGCGGTGATCAAGAGCAGCAGCGCGAGCAGGTGCGCGACGGCCACGAGCGCCGCCAGCGCGACCGTGGACTTGCGATGTCCCGCCTGCAGGGTGACCAGTGCGGCGAGGCTGAGCGCGAGACCCAGCAGGAACGGGTACGTTCCGGTCAGCACCGGCAGGGGCGCAAGGAACGCGAACGCCACCGACGGCCACATGGCCACGCTCGGGAAGCGGCCACGGATGAGCCGGCTGAACGCCGCCGCCGCCCCCGCCACCGAGACGCCGACCACGGTCGCTGTGCCGACGGTCGCCGCGAGCGGGTAGTAGAGCAGGCTGTAGTTGATCTGGCTGTACCTGCCGGCGTACCAGAAGTTGTCCCAGAACTGCCAGCCCCAGTCCTTCCACCGCTGAGTCTGGTACAGGTGCGCGGCCGCATCCTCGCCCGCGGGCAGGAACAGGACGAACATCAGGGCGAGGAGCCCCGCCACGATCGCGGCCCCGCGGGGTCGGGCAATGCGATCGGCGAGCCGACGGAGCATGTTCGCCGCCTGGGGGACCATTAGGGAGTGGTCGTCGGTGGGGTGGTCGCCGGCGGCGGGGTCGTGCCCGGGGAACCACTCCCGATGTCAGGCGGTGGGTCGGCGGGCGCAGGCGGGGCGGTGGGGTCGCCCGGCGCCGTCGGGTCCGTCGGCGTCTGCCCGTCACGGAGCTTCTTCTTGTCCTCCTCTTCCTGCCTCTTTTTGGCCTGCGCGTCGGCCTTCTTCTTCACCGCGGCAGCCGCGAGCGACGAGGCCTGGCGCGTCCAGTAGCTCGAGAACGGCTTGCTGACGAACGGCGTCTTGGGGATCTGGAACGCCTGGTTGGACTCGCCCTTGGTGGCAACGTCCATGAACTGCCGCCAGATGCTGGCGGGCAGGCTGCCGCCGGTCACTCCCGGCATCGAGCGCTGCTCGTTGGGATAGCCGACCCACACGGCGGTCACGTACCTGGGCGTGTACCCGACGAACCAGGCGTCCTTGAACTCGTCGACCGTGCCGGTCTTGCCGGCGACGGGCACGTTCGGCAGGTTGGCGGTGGTGCCGGTGCCGCCCTGCACGTTGGCCCGCAGGATCTTGGTGAGCTCGGCGGCGACGCCCCCGGAGATGACGCGCGTGGCCTTGGGCTTGAACACCGTGGTCTTGCCGTCGGGGCGCGTCAGCGATGTCATCGGCAGCAGCCGGACCTTGAACCCGCCGTTTGCGAACGGCGCGTACGCCTGCGCCATCTGAAGGACGCTGACACCCCGGTTGGGCGAGCCCAGGCCCAGCGACACGTTGTACTGGTCGTCGGGGATCAGCGACGTGATGCCGAGTCTGCGGATCATCTGGTACACCCCCTCGGGGGTGACGTCGCACGTCATCTGGGCGTACACGCTGTTGTCGGAGCGGACGGTGGCCTGGGCAATCGACAGCATCCCGGCGCTGTTTCGGCCGTAGGTCTGCACGGCGTAGGAGGGATCCTGGCCGGGGCAGCCGGGACCCGCGACCTTGAGCGGCGACTTGCTGAAGTACCGGGTGTTGGGGCTGATGCCCTCGTCCAGGGCGGTCGCCAGCACGAACGTCTTGAACGTCGAGCCGGCGCGGCGCAGCGCCTCGGGGCCCGCGACGTTGAACTGGTTCTTGCGGTTGTACTCTTCGCTGGAGGCCATCGTGAGGACCCGGCCTGACTTGGCGTCGATCATCACCACGGCGGCCGAGGGTGGCTGGCTGCTGTAGCGCGACAGAACGTTGCGCATCGCCGTGCGCGCCGCATCCTGCAGGCGCGGGTTGATCGTCGTCGCGATCCTGTAGCCGCCCTCCTGAACCTTCTTCTTGCTGCCGAGCTCGGATTCCAGGATGTTTCCGATGTAGTCGACGAAGTAGCCCTCGCGTTTCAGGCCGAACGCGTTGCCCCGTTTGAGCGCCAGGCCCGAGCGCTTGGCCACCCTGGCCCTGGCCGGGGTGATGAAGCCCTCCTCGACCATCTCGTCGAGCACCAGGTTGCGCCGGGCGAGGGCGTCGTCGTAGCGGCGGAGCGGGTTGTAGTCGGAGGGGGCCTGCGGCAAGCCCGCCAGCAGCGCGGCTTGCGGGAGCGTGAGCTTGGCGGCGTCGCGGTTGAAGTACGTGAGCGAGGCGGCCTGCACGCCGATCGAGTTGTTGCCGTAGAAGACGCTGTTGAGGTACCGCTGCATGATCGTCTTCTTGGAGTACTTCTTCTCGAAGTTCGCCGCCAGGTACGCCTCGGTCAGCTTGATGGCGACGCTGCGCTCCTCGCTGGGATGGCACAGGTTCTTCATCAGCTGCATCGTGATCGTCGAGCCGCCCTGGCGTCCGGAGGTGCTGCCGGCCTCACGCGTCACGTCCTTGACCGCGGCGCTGGCGATCCGCCGGTAGTCGATGCCGGCGTGCGTGAAGAACTTTTTGTCCTCGATCGCGACGGTGGCGTCGATGAGGTACTTCGGCATGTCGTCGTAGCGGATCGGGTCGCGGTTGTTCTCCGCAGCGACCGTGGACAGCAGCTTGCCGTTGCGGTCGAAGATCCGGGAGTTCTGCCCGAGCTTGATGGCATCGCACGTGTCGGCCTGGAGCTCGCCGCGCACCAGCTCGAACGAATGGGCGGCCACCAGGGTGCTGGCCCCGATCAGCCCTCCCGCGCACGCGAACAGCACGCGCCGCAGATCGTGGCGCTTCTTGCGGTGGTTGCGCTGGCGCAGGCTCACCCGCGGCCCCTCGTGACGCGGCGCAGATCCCACACGATCCGGCCGGAGGCGAAGTCGAGCAGGCCGACGATCTGCCGCGGGCGGGCGCCCATTCGCCCGTGCACGAACCAGGTTAGACGCGAGCGGGGTCGCGCCAGGCGAGCCGTAGGCGGCGCGTCGAGGCCGCCTGCGGCCACGGGCACCGTCACGGGCTCCACCAGGTAGACGAGCTCGACATCGTCGACCCGTGGCCAGATCTGCTGCGCGCGCTGCAGCGCCGGCGCGTCGGATCCCAGCTTGGCGTGTCGCGAGAGGCGGATGGAGTCATAGAGGAAACGCCACCCCTTGTCGGGACGGGAGACGAAGTCGATGGGTTGAGCGGGTGTGGTGTGGCTTCGGGCGACGAACGCGGGAGCCCACGCCGTGGCGATCGCTGCCAGACCGGCGATGACGCCGATCGCGCGGCGGCGCGTGACCCGCACCCGACTCCTCCCGAAAGGCCGGCAACGCGGTCAAGTATAGCGCCGACCCCTGATTTTCCGGTCCCGCGGAGGGTGCCGCGTGCGAATGGCAGCATGGTCGCATGAGTGCCCATGGACCGGTGCGGGCGGTGCTGCTCGACGCGTACGGCACGCTGCTGGAGCTCGACGAGCCGGTGGCGCGTCTCCGCCGGGAGTTGTCCGCCGGGGGATGGGATCACGACGCGGCGACCGTCGCATCCGCCTTCCGCGCCGAGGTCGCCGTGTACCGGCGCCACCAGGGCCTCGGCCGCGATGCCCCGGGCCTCGCGACCCTGCGTCGCCTGTGCGCGGCGGCGTTCGCCGTCGCGCTGCCGTCGCGGCCCCCGGT
>JBKKDD010000215.1:0-4719 GCA_046708705.1 Miltoncostaeaceae bacterium
GTCAGATGTAGTCCTTCCAGCGGCTGATCGCGAGAAGGACCGTGATCCAGGCGAAGAGTACTGCCAAGCAGATGGCCGCGATCCCGTCGGTGTGACCCTCGCTGCCGAGCGCGACGAGAACTCCACGAGAGCTTGACGACTGGCTCGTAGTTACGCCGCCGTCCTGCCTGCTTCTTTTTTGTTCCCACGTCCGACGGCCGGCCTGCAAACACGATGAGGGGCTTCATCATCGCGGCTAACCGAACGTAACCCTGTTTTGCGTGCGTTTCAAGAAGGCGCGGGACGGGGACGAAACGTGGGGCGGCTCAGGCCTGCCCGACGACAGCGTCAAGAAGGAATAGGAAACCATTCGTCTCGAACACCCCCGGCGGTTCACACCGCCTTGCCGGCGCCGGGGGGCTCATCCTGCCTCGGTGATGGCGTCGCTCACCGCGTCGATGATTTCCTGGTGACCGGCGGCGATGTGCTCGTGCAGGCCGGTCGCTCGCTCGGCCAGGGTGCGCGCGAGGTGGTGTCGCGCCGTCGGGGTGAGGTCGAGCAGGCTCGTGAGCCGGGCGCCGTCGACGTCCAGGAGGATGCCCGCCTGCAGCAGCGTCCCGGTCCGCCGTCGCACCTGCGACAGTCCAACGGCCTTGCGGTCGTCGATCACGACCTCCCACGGGGAGAGCGCGGCGAAGCACGACAGGGCGCCCATCGTGCTGTCCAGGCTCCGCGTCTCGGCCGGGTCGACCGCTCGGGCAGGCGCCCCGAGCCGCATGATCGCCCGGGTCATGGCCTCGCCGAGCAGGCGGTAGGAGTCCACCACGTCGTCCGAGTGCAGCGGGTGGTCCCTTGGCACGATCACGTCGACGGCCAGCAGGTCAGGTCCCCACAGCACAGGTCCCCCGCCGGAGGAGCGGCGCACCACCTCCACGCCTGCCGCCGCGCACGCCGCGGTGTCGGCCGCGACAGTGCTCCCGCGGCCCAGGACGAGCGCGTCGCGCTCGACGAGCCACCAGGCGACGGTCGCCGGGTCATCCGGCTGCGCGCCCTCCAGTGCCGCGAGCGATCCCGCGAGCGCGTCGGCTGCGGTGGCGTGGCTCGGCCCGAGCCGCCGCCAGGCCATCGACGCTACGGAACGACGCGGTCGGCGCCGGGCGAGAACGCCTCCCGGACGATCCGCAACTGCTCGGTCTTGTGTGCCTGCGGGTAACCCTCAGCCGGGCTCGACCGGGCGGACCGGCCGACGTAGTAGAGCGTGACGTCCGGCGGCAGGATGCGCTCGAGCCGCCGCGGCACGAACGTCCACGCGCCCATGTTGCGTGGCTCCTCCTGCACCCAGGTGACCTCGGTGAGGTTCGGGTAGGAGCCGACGAGCTCCTTGATGCGGTCCTCGGGCAGCGGGTAGAGCAACTCCAGCCGGGCGATCGCGACGTCCGTCGCGCTCTGGCGCGCCGCATCCGCATCCAGGTCGTAGTAGACCTTGCCGGAGCAGAGCAGCAGCCGCGTGACCTGCTCGCGCCGTTCGGCCGCCCGCGGGTCGTCGATGAGCGTCTTGAACTCGCCATGCGCCAGGTCCTCGACGCGGCACGCGGCCTCGCGGGAGCGCAGCAGGCTCTTTGGGGTGAACACGATCAGCGGCCGCAGCTCGCTCCACAGCCCCTGTCGCCGCAGCAGGTGGAAGTAGTTGTCGGCGGTGGAGGGGTTCGCCACGCGCATGTTGTCCTCGGCACACGCCTGCAGGAATCGCTCGATCCGGGCCGACGAGTGCTCGGGGCCGTTGCCCTCATACCCGTGTGGCAGCAGCATCACCAGCCGCGAGCGCTCGCCCCACTTGGCGCGCCCCGACGCGATGAACTGGTCCACCATGATCTGGCCGCCGTTCGCGAAGTCCCCGTACTGCGCCTCCCACATCACCAGCGTCTCGGGCGCGAGGGTGCTGTAGCCGTACTCGAAGCCGATGGTCGCGGCCTCGGACAGCGGGCTGTTGAAGACCTCGAAGCTGGCCGTCGCGTCCTTGAGCATCCGCATCGGGGTGTGGGTCTTGCCGGTGTACGGCATCCAGCCCTCTTCGGCCGCGTCGTGCAGGCGCAGGTGCCGCTGGCTGAACGTTCCGCGCTCGCTGTCCTGACCGGTCAGCCGCACCGGCACGCCCTCCACCAGCAGCGACGCGATCGCCAGGGCCTCCGCGTGCGCCCAAAGGATGCCTCCCTCCTCGCCCATGGCCTCGCGGCGGCGCTCCAACTGGGGAAGCAGCTTGGGGTGGACGGTGAACCCGTCGGGGACGCTCAGAAGCTCGTCGTTGAGGCTGTGCAGCAGCTCGGCCGGGACGTTCGTCGTGACCTCGGCCCGCTTGACGCGGATCGGTGGCTGCGATGCGCCGTCGTTTCCGTTCTGGGCGACGAGCGCGGCGACCGCGGTGCGCGCGGCCGACATCTTCCCGTTGGCACGCGTCTCCATCTCGGTGACCTGGACGTCGGTCACCACGCCCTCCACCACGAGTTGCGCCGCATAGACCTGGTGGGGACGCGGGTGCTTCTTGATGGTCTGGCTCATGACCGGCTGCGTGTACGCGGGCTCGTCGGTCTCGTTATGGCCGTGGCGGCGGTAGCCGATCAGGTCGACCAGGATGTCGCGCTGGAACTTGTTGCGGAAGGCCACCGCCAGCCGGACCGCCGAGATGCAGGCCTCGACGTCGTCGCCGTTGACGTGGATGATCGGGATGTCGAAGCCCTTGGCCAGGTCGCTCGCGTAGCGCGTGGAGCGTGAGTCCTGCGGGTCGGTGGTGAAGCCGATCTGGTTGTTGGCGATGATGTGGATCGTGCCGCCGGTCGTGAACCCACTGAGACCGTTGAGGTTGAGCGTCTCGGCCACCACGCCCTGCCCCGGGAACGCCGCGTCGCCGTGCACCAGCACCGGGACCGCCAGGCTCGGATCGTGCTGGGCCTCGCGCCCGCCGCGGACGGTCTGGCGCGCGCGCGTGCCGCCCTCGACCACCGCGTTGACCTGCTCCAGGTGGCTCGGGTTGGCGGCCAGGATGATGGCGACCGAGCGCCCGGACTGCGTGACATAGCTGCCCTCGGCGCCCAAGTGGTACTTGACGTCGCCGGCGGTCTCGATCCAGTCCTCGTCGCCGGCCGACTCGGTCATGCCCTCGAACTCGCCGAGGATCGACTCGACCGGACGGCCCACGACGTGGGTGATGATGTTGAGCCGGCCGCGGTGGGCCATGCCGATCACGATCTGGTCGGCGCCGGACTCCGCGCACAGCTCGATGATCTCGTCGAGCATCGGCACGAGCGCGTCCACGCCTTCGATGGAGAACGTCTTCTGCCCGATGTACGCGCGCTGCAGGAACCGCTCGAACACGTCGACGTTGACAAGGCGCTCCAGCAGCTTGATCCGGTCGTTCTGGGGCATCACGACGCGGATGAAGCCGCTCTCGATCTCGCGGCGCAGCCAGCGGCGCTGCTCGTGGCTGGAGATGTGCTCGACCTGGTAGGCGATGGTGCCGCAGTAGGTCTCGCGCATCCGCGGGAACACCTCGGCGAACGTCTGCCCCGGGATGAACACGCGCAGCAGGTCCGCGGGCGCGAGCGCCATCATCTCCTCGGTCAGCTCCAGCGAGGCCGGCTCGAGCGCCGGATCGCCCACCGGCGAGTAGCCGAGCGGGTCCAGGTCGGCCGCCATGTGGCCGTACTGGCGGTGCGCCTTGACGAGGGACATCGCCGCCGACACCGCCTGGAGCGTCCGGTGATCGGCGCCGCCGCCGTGAGGGGCGCTGGGCGCGGGCGCCGCGGCGAGCTTCCGCGTGGTCGGCGCCTCGAGCGGCGGCAGCGTGATCTGCAGGCTCTCGGCGACCTCCTCGTAGAACCCGTCCTCGCCGGCCAGGAACAGGTCGATCTGACGCAGGAACGCGCCGCTCTCGGCGCCCTGGATGACGCGGTGGTCGTAGGTGGAGGTCGCCGTCATCACCTTCTGGATGCCGAGCGCCTTCGCGTCGACGTGCTCGAACCCGACCGGCAGCGCGATCGAGCCGGTCGCAACGATCGTGCCCTGGCCCGGCATCAGCCGCGGCACCGACGCCACCGTGCCGAAGCCGCCGGGGTTGGTCAGGCTGACCGTCGCGCCGCGCAGCTCGTCCGGCGAGACGTTGCCGCTGCGGGTGCGTTTGACCAGGTCGTCGTAGGCGTCCACGAACCCGCGGAAGCCGAGCGTCTCGGCCGCCCGTACGACGGGGACCAGCAGTGACCGGCTGCCGTCGCGGCGCTCCACGTCGACGGCCAAACCGATGTCCACGTGACCGCGCACCAGCTTGTGCGGCTTGCCCTCGATCTCCTCGAACCCCGTGGACATGACGGGGAACCGCTCGACGGACTTGACGATCGCCCACGCCACCAGGTGGGTGAACGACAGCTTCTCCGTGCGACTCGCCGCCGCCAGCGTCTCGTTGATCTGACGGCGCCGCGCGTCGAGGGTGCCGACCGGGATCGTGCGGAACGTCGTCGCGGTCGGGATCTCGCGGCTCTCATTCATGTACTTGGCGAGCATCGCCGGCGGGCCTTTGAGGACAACCGCTTCGTCCGTGGGCGCCTCGGCGGCCTCGGCGGCCCCGGCGCCGTTGGACGCGCCCGCCACGTCGGCCGCGCGGATGCGTCCCCGGTTGTCGCTGCCGACGACGTTCGCCAGGTCGATGCCCTGGGCGCCGGCCATTCGGCGGGCCAGGGGTGAGGCCAGGCC
>JBKKDD010000216.1:0-14594 GCA_046708705.1 Miltoncostaeaceae bacterium
ATGGGCGCGGCAGGACTCGAACCTGCGACCCGGGGATTATGAGTCCCTTGCTCTGACCAACTGAGCTACACGCCCCCGACGGTGAGATTAGCCGTCAGGTCAGGGCGGAGGTGAGGCGGGACAGGGCGTAGGGGGCGGCGTCGACGGAGTGGGAGCGGCCGTCCAGGATCATCTCGGCGACCATGCGGCCCGTGGCGGGGGCGTTGAGGATGCCCCACGCGCCGTGGCCGGTGGCAACGTAGACGCCGGGGGTGCCGACGGCCGGGCCGATCAGCGGGATGCCGTCGTCGGTGACGGGGCGGTAGCAGGCGCGGCGGGCGATCACCGGGGCGGCGGCCAGGGCGCTCGAGAAGACGCCCGCGACGCGGTGGAGCTCGGCGCAGGCCAGGTCGCTCGGCGCGATCGCGTCGGGGTCGTCGGGCAGGGAATCCTGCTCCGGGAAGCCGTTGACGTAGACCTCGCCGCCCGGGCGCGGGTAGATCTCGGGAGACATGCTGCGGCCGTCGCGCGTGCGGTAGTCACCGAACACCGCCTGCGCCGGGACCTCGGCCGCCAGTGTGATGCTGGCGCCCTTCAGCGCATGGATCGCCGGCAGCGCAAGCCACGCGCGGGCGCGAGTCATCCACGGGCCGAGAGCCAGGACCACGACGTCCGCGGCGATGACCTCGCCGTCCACGACCACGCCGCGGACACCGCCGCCTTGCTCGCGGTCGAGCCCCTGCACCGTCCCGGTGACGAGGCTCGCGCCGCCGGCGAGCGCGCCGTCGACCAGCGCCTTCGTGAGCAGCGCAGGGGTGACCTGCGCCGTGGTGTCCCTATCGCCGATGGCCGCGTGGACGGCGACGTTGCCGTCGAGCCAGGCCGGGCTCGCCATCGTGCGGTACCCGCTGACGTCGCCGTCGTCCATGCCGGCGACCAGCAGCGTCTCGAGCCGGCGAAAACCGACGTCTGTGTCGAGCTCGACGGCGAGCTCGGCGTGCAGCGCGAACGAGGCCCGGGCCAGCGGGCCCAGTGGCGTCGAGTCGTTCCAGTCCAGGGCCAGGAAACCGCCCGCCCGGCCCGAGGCCGCCGCCGCGGGGCGCGCGCGCTCGACGATCACCGGGGCCGCGCCGCGCCGGGTCAGGAAGTACCCGACCGCCGCGCCGATGACACCGGCGCCGCAGACCACGATGCGCTGCGTTCCCGCCACGACGGCCTCCACGAGCTCGCTCGACTGCGTCAGTCTGGCATCCGTCGAGACCTTCGATTGTTGGGGGCGCGCACAGGTGAGGTTAGGGTGGACACATCTGAAGAAACGAAAAGGAGCTTCACAATGACAAGGACTCGAATCCTCGTGACGATCGCCGCCGTGGGGTGCGCGGCCGCCGTTGCCGGCCCCGCGAGCGCGGCGACCACTGCGCAGTACGGCCAGAAGTGCAAGGCGGCGTGGACCGGCGTGGCCGGTTCGGGCGCGTTCAAGGTGTACCAGCCCAAGTGCGTGGCGGCTGCGATCGCAGCGACCAACGCGGCGACCAACGTCGGCAACCCGACCAACGCGACGGCGAACGCCGCGCGCTCGAGGTCGGCCTGCGCCAAGGGCTTCCCGACCCCGCGCAACACCGCCGCCAAGCGGACCGCGTTCGCGTCATGCGTCAGCGCCGGCTCGGCGTCCCAGAAGGCGTTCGCCGGACGTCCGCTGAAGGCCACCCTCTTGGGAGCCAACGAGGTCCCGGCCTCGGGCACCGCGACGGGCAGCGCCCTGATCCGGCTGAACCAGGGGCAGAAGCGCGTGTGCTTCACCCTCAACGTCTCGGGGCTGGCGGGCTCGTCGGTCACCGGCGCCCACATCCACCGGGGCGCGGCGGGCGTCAACGGCGTCGTCGTCGTCGGGCTGGACGCCACCACCCTCGCCGAGGGTGTCGCCGCCAAGGGCTGCGTGCAGAACGTGGCCGCGGCGCTCATCAAGGAGATCCGCCAGAACCCGCAGGGGTTCTACGTCAACGTGCACACGGCGCTCCACCCGGGCGGCGCGGCGCGCGGTCAGCTCTCGAAGTAACCGGCCACCGTGGGCCCGTCCCATCCGGGCGGGCCCATGAAGCACTAGCGTTCAGGGTGTGAGCGCGACCCGAGCCATCCCTGTGACCCCGTGGTCACAGGGGGGCTCGCGCTGGACCACGCGGCCGCTCGGTCTGGCCGTCCTGCTGGTCGGCCTGTGGATCTTCGGCACCGGCGAGGCGATGTTGCTGGCGTCCACGCTCGGCAACTCACCATGGACGGTGCTGGCCGAGGGCATCTCCGAGAACAGCCGCCTGTCGGTCGGGGCCGCGACGTTCGCCGTCAGCCTTGCGGTGCTGCTCATGTGGATTCCCCTGCACGAGCGGCCCGGGCTGGGAACGGTGCTGAACGCAATCGTGATCTCGGTCGCGATCGACGTGATGCTCGCGGTCCTGCCCGAGTTCGACGCCCTGCTCGCCCGCGTGGCGATGATGGCGGGTGGTGTGCTCGTCCTGGCGTTGGGGGGCGCCCTCTACCTGACCTGCAACCTGGGGCCCGGCCCGCGCGACGGTCTGATGACGGGGTTGCACGACCAGTTCGGCTGGCCGATCGCCGCCGTCCGCACCGGGTTGGAGGTCTCGGCGTTGGTCGCCGGCTGGGTGCTGGGTGGAACGGTCGGCATCGGAACGGCGGTGTTCGCCTTCGGGGTCGGGCCGGCGCTTGCGATGTTCCTGGCGATGCTACGCCGGCTCGCGCCCCCACGGCGACCCGGCGCGTTCGACGCGGCACAGGGTTCGCCGTAGGATCGCGCGCATGATCAGACCGCTTCGTACCGCCCTCCTGCTCGGGTCCGTTGCGCTCACCCTCGGCGCCGCGGGCCACGCGATCGCCGCCGAGAAGACCGCCAACGCGCGCCTTGGGCCGATCAGCGTGATCGCCCCCCGGGTGGCGACCTCGGGTGGGACGCGCCCCTTCCACCTGATCCGCTTCCCGCCCGGCAGGGGCGTGCGGCTGGAGGCGGTGTGGCTCGGTGGCCGTGCGGGTCGCACGGGCACGGTCGGCTCCTACGTACGGGCGAACGCGGGACGGGGAGCGGTCGGCGGGATCAACGGGGATTTCTTCATCCTGTCGCGCAAGGTCCCGTCGTCGAACCTGTTCATCCACCTCGGGCGGAACTTCCTGGGCAACACCGAGCGCGGCGCCGCGGTGTTCGCGCCTGATGGCAGCGTCGACATCCGGCCCGGCGGCGTGCAGTCCAATGCGCTCCTGCAGGAGGGCGTGCGCGAGGCGACCGCCGGAAAGCCGGTGTACGTCGACAACCGCCGTATCGGGTTCCTCGGCACTCTCGAGCCTTACCAGCGAAACCCCGCCTACCAGCGCGCGGCGATCGGACGGTTCGGCAACGGCGACACCGCCCTGGTCGTGGTCGGCGGCGGGGGCCTGTCGGCCCGGGCGTTCGCCCAGGGGCTGATCAAGCTCGGCCTCGTCGAAGCGCTCGGCATGGACATCGACTCCAGCGCCAACCTCAACTGGCGGGGAGCATCGCTCAACCGTCCGAGCTACCAGCGGCAGATGCCCACCGGGACCATCGTCTTCTCCCGACCCTAAGTCACGACATCACAGCGTCAGCTTGACGGTCTTCTTGATCGACGTGCCCTGCGCCGTTGTCAGGACGATCGTCGCCGTCGCCGACTTGCGCTGCTTGAGGTGCCTCAGCAGCACGGCCCGTGATTTCGCCGGGACCGCCAGGACGAGCTTGAGCGCCTGACCGGCCGCCAGGGTCTTGGTGGCTTTGGTCAGGAGGATCTTCCTGCCTCCCTTCAGCGCTACCGAGCCGGTTGCGGTCACGACGCACCCGATGTCGCAGGTGACCTGAACCGACACGCCGCGTGTGGCCGCTTTGCGCTGGGTCGCAGCAGCGATTGCCGACAGCTTCGCCACGAGCGGTGTGGCATCGACGATCGGGGTGCCGAGGGACAGCGCGGTGGGCATGGGCTCGACGACCGGCTGCGGGGCCGGCGGCGCAGCGCTGACGACGAGCTGTTTGGTGATCGTCCGCGAGTTGCCGAGGTTGTCGGTGACCCGCAACGTGACCGGGAACGTGCCCGCCGTCGCGTAGGTACGGTTGGAAGTCGCCCCTGAGGCGTCGTCGAACGTCCCGCCGCCGTCCAGATCCCAGTCCCACGCCGTGATGATCCCATCGGGGTCGGTCGAGGCCATCGCGTCGAAGTCGACACGCTGGCCGGTGGTCACAGCGCCGGGCGCCATTGTGAACGTCGCTGTTGGTCGGCCGTCGGCGACCGTGACCGTTCCGGTCATCTGCTCCGTGTGGATCTTGCACCAATAGGTAAACGTTCCGACCTTGGTGAACGTGTGAGGGAATGTATGGCCGACCACGTGGGTGACGTTCGAGAGCAAGGGGTCGGAATCCCAATCCTCTGCCTGGGTCCTCGGGTTCGTCACGACGATGTGGTCCGTGTCTCCGCTCGGACCGACCCACAGCCAGGTGACCGTATTGCCCGTGAAGACCGAGACGCTGCTCGGGGAGAACGACTTGTCGGCGCCGTTGATGGTGCCGACGTTGACCGTCTGGTTCGCCGCGGACGCGCTGCTGGCGAGTCCCGTCCAAATGGCGAGCGTCGCGAGGCCGAGGAGTTGGAGACGCCGTGCGCCTGACATAGCGAGAATCCTTTCTGCGTGAACCGATGCCCCACAGTAGGTCGTAGGACCTTTGATATCGCTCCCCAAATGGGGGGTTCGCGCTGAACGGTCGGGGGGTTTGCGCGTCCGGACGGCGGGCGCGGTCGAGTCCGGAACGCGCTCGGCGCCAGGCCTGCCGCCGCACTCGTGGCTAGCATCCCGATGGTGCCCGCTCCCAACGACGTCAGCCCGGACGATTTCCGCGCAGCGCTCTCGCGCTGGGCGAGCGGGGTCACGATCGTGACCGCCGTGGGGCCCGTCGGGATGACGGTCTCGGCGTTCGCGTCCCTGTCGCTCGAGCCGCCACTCGTGACCCTCGCGCTGGCACACGCCGCGACGATGCACGATCCGGTCGTCCGCGCCGAGGGGTTCGCGGTGCACATCCTCGAGGACGATCAGCAGGAGTTGTCGATCCGCTTCGCGACGCCCGTCGACCGGTTCGCCGGACTGCCGTACGACACCGGGCCCTTCGATGCGCCGCTCCTTCGCGGCGGCGTCGCGCGGCTGGTATGCGCCAAACACGCGATCGCCGACGGCGGTGATCACACGATCCTGATCGGCAGGGTCGTCCAGGTCGAGGCGCGCCCGGGCGAGCCGTTGCTCTACTACCGCGGCGCGTATCGCGGGCTGGCGTCCCTCGATGGCTGACGCGGCGGCGGACCAGCCGATCGGGATGTTCGACTCGGGGGTCGGCGGCCTGACGGTGCTGGAGGAATGCCTGGTCGCGATGCCGGCCGAGGACTTCGTGTACTACGGCGACACCGCGTGGTTCCCATACGGGGAGAAGTCGCGGGCGGAGCTTCGCTACCGGGCCCAGGCGATCGGAGAGTGGCTCGTCGCCCAAGACGTCAAGTTGGTCGTCGTCGCCTGCAACACTGCGACCGCCGCGGCGCTGGAGCACCTGCAACATCACCTGGACGTCCCGGTGGTCGGCGTCATGGGGCCCGAGGCCCACGCGGCCGTGCAGACCACGCGCAACCGCCGCGTCGGGCTGCTGGCGACCGAGGCCACCGTCGCCAGCGGCAGTTACGAGCGGATGATCACGGCCAACGACGCGGGCGTGACCGTGACCTCGGTTCCGTGCCCACGGCTGGCGCCCGCCATCCAGGAGGGGACCGGGTGGGACGACGAGATCATGGAGATGGTGCGCGACTACACCGAGCCGCTTCGAGTGGCCCAGGTGGACACGGTGATCCTGGGCTGTACGCACTACCCGATGGTCGAGAAGCTTCTGCGCCGGCGGCTGCAGGGCGTGCGGATCATCAAGGCGGGAGAGGAGCTGGCACGCGAGGTGGTCGACACGCTGCGGCGGCGTGAGCTGCTGCGTGCGGCCGGGCGGGAGGGCGGCTACCGCTTCGCGTGTAGCGGCGACCCCGAGGCGTTTCGCGAGATCGGTGGCCGGTTCCTGCAGATGCCGCTGGGCGAGGTCGCCCAGGTCGCCCTCACAGCGCCCGCCGAGCGATGAGCGGCGCGACCTCCTTCGTGCGCGCGCAGTGGGACGGCGCCGCCGACATCTACGACGGCGCGATCACGCCGGCGCTCTCCGACGCCCACCACGCGCTGCTGCGCGTCGCGGATCCCGCGCCGGGCGAGCGAGTGCTCGACCTGGGCTGCGGGACCGGCCGTATGGCCGAGCTCGTGGCCGAGACGGGCGCGACCCTCGCCATTGCGGTCGATCTGGCGCCCCTGATGGTCGCCCGCGCCCGTGCGCGCCTGGCGGGGCGGGGCATCGAGGTGCGGGAGATGGACGCCCAGGCGCTCGACCTGCCCGACGCGGCATTCGACCTGGTGGTGGCCGCGTTCAGCGTGATGTTCTGCCCCGATCCGCTCGCCGCGCTGCGGGAGGCTCGTCGCGTGCTTCGTCCGGGTGGACGTCTGGCGATGAGCGTGTGGGGGGTTCCCACCGAGTGCGACACCGTGACGATCGGTCGCGTCGCCGCGGGCTTCGGCGAGGGGCCGCCTCCGGACGTCCCCAACGGCCAGTCGCTCGGCGATCCCGCACGCCTTCGCGACCTGCTCACGGACGCCGGGTTCGCGCCCGTCGAGCTGCGCTCCCAGGTGATGCGCCTGCGCTATCCCGGTCCCGACGCCTGCTGGGCGGCGGTGCTGCACGTCCACGGCGCGCGGATTCCGGCGGGCCGAGTTGCCGCTGCGGAGGCCGCCACCCGCGCGCAGATCGCCGCGGTGGGTCTCCCGCTGCGAAACCGCGCCTGGTTCGTTCGCGCCCACGTCTCCGCCTGATCACGCCCAACTGATCACGCCCTGACGTCCTCGGGCCACCCCATCCGGCCCGGCCAACCTGTGTCGAAACCCTCACAGGAATCCGCGCGAGGAAAGACACAAGTGGCACGACCGTTCGCCAAGTGGCATTTACGGGCGCCTGGGTACACGACGCCGGAGAGGATGGAGAGGGCGTTTTGACGGCTACGGGGCGACGGCGGAGCGCTCGGCCGTGAACGCCGCGGCCACGTGGTCGCGGTCGTGGCCGAGGGCGAGCAGGACGATCAGCTTGATGCGCGCCTTGAACGCGTTCAGGAACGAGGCGGGGATCGCGCCGGCGGCGTAGAGCGTCTTACCGCCGCCCTGGTAGCCGTAGATCGGCAGGATCGGCCCGATGTCGGTCCGCGTCGCGATGATCACGGGCTTCTCGGTCGCGGCGATGATCGGCACCAGGTCGGGCGGTAGGTTGCCGGCGCCGAGTGCCGCGATCACCACACCGTCCGAGCGATCCAGCGCGTCCACCAGGCCCTCGCCGCACCAGCCCGCGTAGGCGGTCAGGATCTCGACCCGGGGGGTCGCGTCCGGCGGATCGAGCGGGTACCGCTGCTCGGGGCGCGCAAAGTACCGCAGCGAGGGCGCTCCCTCCAGCGAGTCCATCCGGCCGATGGGACCGGGGTAGCCGCCGAACGCCTCGAGCGCCGTCGTGTGGATCTTCGTGACCGTTCGCGCATCGAAGATGTCACCGCCGAACGCCACCAGCGTCCCTCGGCCGGCCGACAGCGGGTGCATCGCGACGTGCGAAGCGGCCCACACGTTGAACGGCCCGTCCCAGCTCGCCTCTTTCGAGTGGCGCATGCTCCCGGTCAGCACCACCGGACGATCCGTCTGGATGGTCAGGTGCAGGTAGAACGCCGTCTCCTCCAGCGTGTCCGTCCCGTGTGTGATCACGATGCCGCGAACGCGTGGCGAGATGTCGTGCACGAGCTCTCGTAGTGCGTGCATGTGCGTCGGCGTGATGTGCGGGCTCGGCAGCGTGAACGGTTGATGCACCTCGATCTCGAACGTCGAGAGGTCCGGGATGCGATCGGTCAGCAGGCGCCGGTCGGGCCTGAGGTCGCCGTACTGGTCAGGCCGGCTGCCGATGGTGCCGCCGGTCTGGATGATTGCCAGGCGCGGACGCTGAGGGGGTGCGGGGTCGACGATCGCAGCAGGGTAGCGCAGTCTGCCCCCAGGTCGGGGTCTACGCGGCCAGGGCCGCCACGATCCGGGGCATCGTCTCGGCCGCCTTCGTGTGCAGGCGCACCGCGGCGCGCGCGTCGTACGGGGTCTCGCCCTCGGTCAGGATCGCCAGCCTGCCGCCGTTCGACAGCACGTAGCCAGGCAGGTTGCTGACCGGGGCCACCAGCAGCGACGAGCCGATCACGAGCATCACGTCCGCCAGCCCGGCGTGCTCGAACGCGCGGTCAATCTGCTCGCTCGGCAGCATCTCGCCAAAGCTCACCACATCGCTCTTGAGCTGGAATCCGCACTCGCAGCGCGGCACGCCGTCCTCGGCCGCGTCGGCTCGCGCGAGCAGCTGATCGGTCGAGAGCCGGAAGTCACAGCGCAGGCAGCGCCCCGAGGTGAGCGAGCCGTGGACCTCGATGACGTCCTCGCTTCCGGCGCGGCGGTGCAACCCGTCGATGTTCTGGGTGATGAGCGCCTTGACGACACCGCAGCGCTGCAACTCGGCGACGGCCGTGTGCGCGGCGTTGGGTCCGACGCTCGCCACCAAATCGAAGCGCGGGCGGTGGAACGCCCAGAAGCGCTCGGGTTCGCGCAGGAACGTGTCCAGCGAGGCGACCTCCATGGGGTCGACCTTGGTCCAGGTGCCGCCCGGCGAGCGGAAGTCGGGGACCCCGCTCTCGGTCGAGATGCCCGCGCCGGTCAACACCACGGCGTGCTCGGCGCCCGCCAGAAGCGCCGCCAGGTCGTCGATCGAATGCGCCATCCGGGCGAGCGTACTACGCTCATGTCGATGCGCGCCGACCAACGACGACCCGATGAGCTGCGCCCGATCCACATCCAGCCGGGCTTCATCAGCTCCGCTCACGGCAGCGTGTTGATCAGTGCCGGCGAGACGCGGGTGATCTGCACCGCCATGATCGAGAACTCCGTCCCGCCGTGGCTTCGCGGTAAGGGCCGCGGCTGGGTCAGCGCCGAATACGGGATGCTTCCCGGCTCGACCGGCGAGCGCCGCCAGCGGGACGCCACGCGCGGCAAGGTCGACGGTCGGACCCAGGAGATCCAGCGCCTGATCGGTCGCTCGCTGCGCGCGATCACCGACCTGACGCTGCTCGGCGAGCGCATGGTCTGGGTCGACTGCGACGTCATCCAGGCCGATGGCGGCACGCGGTGCGCCGCGATCACCGGCGGCTACGTCGCGCTGGAGTTCGCGCTGCGCGGCTTGGTCGACCGCGGCGTCATCGCCGAGCTGCCGCTGACGGACTCCGTCGCGGCCGTCAGCGTCGGCGTCGTCGGCGAGGACTGCCTGCTTGACCTCTGCTACACCGAGGACTCCACCGCCGAGGTCGACATGAACGTCGTCATGACCGGGACCGGCCGCATCGTCGAGGTTCAGGCGACGGCTGAGGGGCAGTCGTTCTCGCGCGACGAGCTCAACGCCATGTTGAGCCTGGCCGAGGGCGGGATCGAGACGCTACGCGCCGTCCAGGTGGGCGCGAGCCTGGCCGCCAGCTCGAGCTGATGCGGGTCGTCCTGGCGACCGGCAACGCTGACAAGGTCAGCGAGCTCGCTGACCTGCTGCAGGGCGTGGACGTCACGGGCGCGCCGGCGGGGTTCGACGTCGACGAGACCGGCAGCACCCTGATGCAGAACGCCTGGCTCAAGGCCGCCGAGCTGCGTCGCTCCGTCGATGACGGCGCGCTCGTCGTCGCCGACGACTCCGGTCTGTTCGTCCACGCCCTTGGCGGCCGCCCCGGCGTGTTCTCGTCGCGATACGCGGGGCCGTCGGCGACGTACGACGACAACTGCCGTCGGCTGCTCGAGGAGCTCGACGCCGTCGGGGACCGGCGTGCGTGCTTTGCGACCGTGCTCGTCGGGATCGATGGCGCCGGGGACATCTACGTGGCCGAGGGGAGCTGCCCCGGCGTCATCACGAGAGCGCCGCGGGGGGACCGCGGGTTCGGCTACGACCCGGTGTTCGTGCCGATGGATGACGACGCCGGTCGCACGATGGCCGAGATGAGCGCCCCAGAAAAGGGAGCGCTCTCCCACCGCGGCCGGGCCGCGCGACGGTTCGGCGCGACGATCCGCGACCGGCTGGGGTCGTGAGCGTGCCGTCGCCCGCGTCGGACCCCACGTGGTATGGGTCACGACACGCGATGGACCTGCACCCCCGCGCGGCTGGCAAGATGCGTCGGTGATGACGTCCCAAGCACCGCTCTCGGGGGGAATGCCCCCGTCTGACGCGCCCAACGCGCTGCCGGCCTCGCGGATCGTCTCATGGTTTCTGACCTGCGTGATTATCGGGTGGGTGATCGCGTACAACCTCCTGCGAATCGGCGGCCGCTCGCCGCGCGGCGCCGCATGGACGTCATTCCTGATCGGCCTCGGCGTCGGCGTCGTCCTGTTCGTGATCGTGATCGCCGTGTGGCGGCGCTTCGTTGCCGGCGGGCGGTTTCGTCCGCACAGCATCGAGGAGATCCCGCCGCCCGAGCGTCTCGACGTCCGCCAGCGCGGCGCGCTGGAGCTGCTGGGGCCCGCTGTCGCGGTGCTCGGGATCGCCGCCCTGATCGTCGGCGCACTCCTCGCCGTCAGCTGGTGGCAGACCGACGGGGAGCGCAGCTTTACGCGCATCGTGCTCGGCGCATGGGACGTGCTGGTCGGTGTGTGGTTCCTGTTGGAGGCTGTGGAGCTCAATCGCCGTCGCGGCGAGGCCGTGGAGTCCATCGCGATGGCGGCGATGCTGACGGCCGTGCTCGGGGGCGTCGCGCTCTCGCGCGCGATGTTCGACCCGTGGCAGGTCGCGCTGATCGTCCTGTCGGGCGTGACCGGCGCGCTCGCCTACTTCGCCGGCTGGCGGCTCTTGGGCTCACGCGGCGTGCCGTTCGGCATTCCGGTCGCGCTGATCGTCGGCGCCCTCGCGATCGTGCTGCCCATCACCCTCTGAGTGGTACGTCTCGACTGCCCGCTCTGCGGCGTGCTCGTCAGCGAGGGTGACCCGCCCGGTCCCGGACGATGCCCCGGCTGCGACGCCCGCTACGAAGGCGGCGCCGAGCGCCCGGTTGGAGCCGCGTCCGCCCTGCTGGCCGCGTTCGGCATCGACGGCGATCCCGAGCTCCTCGCGCGGGGCCTGTTCGAGACCCCTCCCGACTCCGGCGTCGCCATCACCTCGGACCGACGCGACGGCTTCTACGCCTGGTGGGTCTTCGTCGCCCCGACCGACGACGCCCGGACCCGTCTGGCGGCACTCGCCGAAACCCAGCGCTAGGGGCTGTTTGCGGCCGTAGCTTGTGACAATTCAGCGGTTTGCAGGAAGGGTGATTTCGTGCGCCGGGATCTC
Source organism: Miltoncostaeaceae bacterium (assembly GCA_046708705.1). Classification (GTDB taxonomy): domain Bacteria; phylum Actinomycetota; class Thermoleophilia; order Miltoncostaeales; family Miltoncostaeaceae; genus CALMEC01. The sequence continues at coordinate 11,459 of JBKKDD010000216.1, forward strand.
TGATGAGCAAAGGTTTCCGCAGGGAATCGTGTCAGGCACGCTTTACCGGGGCTTAACCATGGCGCACAAGCCGGGTGGGGAGTGGGCGGGGGGCGGCGCGGGGGGACGTGTCTATACTCGATTGGACCATATGCACATTCTTGTCACGAACGACGATGGGATCGAGTCGCCTGGGCTCTTCGCCCTCAAGCAAGCACTCGATCCGTTCGGTGACGTCAGCGTCATCGCGCCCGACTCCAATCGCAGCGCCACGGCCCGCAGCATCACGATCCGCCGGCCGCTCGAGGTGGACGAGGTCACCCTGCCCGACGGCTCGGTCGGCTACGCGACCGACGGCACACCCGTCGACTGCGTGCGCTTCGCCGTGCTGGGATTGCTCGGCAGCATCCCCGACGTCGTCGTCAGCGGCATCAACCACGGCCTCAACCTGGGTGACGACGTCACGTACTCCGGCACGGTCGCCGCGGCGCTTGAGGGCGTGCTGCTCGGCTGGCCCGCCATCGCGGTCTCGGCGCAGTCCATCAACCGCGAGCACTGGGACACGGGCGATGGCGTCTACGACTTCCGTGCCGTTGCCGCGTTCGCAGCAAGCCTCGTCCCGATCGTCATGCACGCCGAGTTCCCGCCCAAGATGCTCCTGAACGTCAACGGACCCGGCCTCGCGCCACCGGATGTGCTGGGGGCGCGAGTGACGCGCCTGGGGCGGCGGATCTACAACGACCAGCTCGAGCTCCTCGACGGCGGTGAGGGTACGCGCAAGCGCTACCGCATCTACGGCGACAGCCCGACCCACCACCCCGAGGAGGGCACGGACTTCGCCGCGATCGAGGAGGGATACCTCTCGATCACCCCGCTGCACTTCGACCTGACGGACATCGGGGGCATGGAGCACCTGGAGCGACTCGCCCTGGACGAGTTGCTGGTCGAGCAGCGCGCCGTGCACACGCAGGAGTGAGCGACGCGCCTGGGTACGACCCGATCCTGTTCGACCTGGACGGGACGGTCATCGATTCGGTCGCGCTCATCCGCGAGTCGCACCGCCATGCGGTCACGACGGTGCTTGGCACGCCGATGACGGACGAGACGCTGATCGCGCTCGTGGGTCGCCCGCTGATCGACCAGATGCGCGAGTTCTCGGTCGAGCACGCCGACGAGCTGCTGCGCGTCTACCGGGAGTGGAACCACGAGCACACACACCGGCTGCTGACGGCCTACGCCGGGATGGATGAGCTGCTGTCCACGCTTCGCGCCGACGGCCGCACGCTCGGGATCGTCACCTCCAAGTCCGGTCCCACCGTCGACCTGGCATTCGACGTCCTGCCGCTGCGCCATCATTTCGACGTCGTGATCGCCGCCGAAGACACCGACCGCCACAAGCCCGACGCGGCGCCGATCCACGCCGCCATCACGCGGCTCGGCGCGGACCCGGCCCGTGCCTGTTACGTCGGTGACGCCCCGTTTGACATCCAGGCGGCGCAGGCGGCGGGAATCGCCGCGATCGGGGTGACCTGGGGATTCTTCGTGCGCGGCGTGATCGAGACGCTCGCACCGGACGCGATCGTCGACACGACCGACGAGCTGGCCGTCGTGCTCCAGGGACGGTGAGCGCGCCCGCCGAACGCGCCGTGACCCTGCGCGAGCTGCTGCGCGAGGCGAACCACGACTACTACGTCCGCGACGCGCCCACCGTCGACGACGCGCAGTACGACGAGTGGTTGCGCGAGCTGGAGGCCATCGAAGCCGCGCATCCCGACCTGCGTGATCCGGACTCGCCCACCCAGCGCGTCGGTGCGACCCCGATGAGCGGCTTTGCCGAGGTCACCCATCGCGAGCCGATGCTGTCCCTGGCCAACGCTCGTGGTCCGGACGAGCTGGCGGCCTGGTATCGCCGTGCACGGACGGTGCTGGAGCAGGAGGGCATGGGCGGCCAGCCGGTGCGGTTTGTCGTCGAGCCCAAGATCGACGGCCTCGCCGTCTCGCTGACCTACGAGCACGGCCGGTTCGTCCGCGGCGCCACGCGCGGCAACGGCGTCGTCGGCGAGGACGTCACCCACAACCTGCGCACCATCAGGGCCGTGCCGTTGGCGATGCGGATGCCCAAGGGCCAGACACCGCCCGCCCTGGTCGAAGTGCGTGGCGAGGTCTACCTGCCGCTGGCGGCGTTCGCCGAGTTCAACGCCGCGCGCGCCGCCGCCGGGCTGCCGACGTTCGCCAACCCCCGCAACGCCGCCGCCGGCAGCCTCCGTCAGCTCGACGCGCGGATGACCGCGCAGCGCCCGCTCAACATCTGGTGCTACGCCCTCGGCCACCGGGAGGGCGTCGACGTCGACGGCCAGGTGGCAGGCCTCGAGTGGCTGCGCTCGGTCGGCTTTCGAGTCAACCCGCAGATCAGCGTCGAGGACACGCTCGAGGCCGCGCAGGCCGCGTGCGAGCGGTGGGAGGAGCGCCGGGGCGAGGTCGACTACGACATCGACGGCGCCGTGGTCAAGATCGACGACTTCGCCCAGCAGAGCCGGCTTGGCGCCGTCGGCCGCGCGCCGCGCTGGGCGGTCGCCTACAAGTTCGCCCCCACCACTGCCACGACGACGTTGCGTGACATCCAGGTCAACGTCGGGCGCACCGGCGCGCTCGTGCCATTCGCGGTGCTGGACCCGGTGGCGGTCGGCGGCGTCACCGTGCGCCAGGCCACGTTGCACAACCACGAGGACATCGCGCGCAAGGACCTGAGGATCGGCGACCGTGTCGTCGTCCAGCGCGCGGGCGACGTCATCCCCCAGGTCGTCGCGCCGCTGGTTCAGGAGCGCACCGGCGACGAGCGTCCGTTCGCGATGCCCGAGCGCTGCCCGGTGTGCGCCACGCCGATCGCTCAGACCCCGGGCGAGGTCGTCATCCGGTGTCCCAACCGGGCGTGCCCCGCCCAGATCCTGCAGACGATGATCCACTTCGCCTCGCGCGGGGCCATGGACATCGAGGGCCTCGGCGAGAAGACCGTCGTCAAGCTCGCCGAGGAGGGTCTGATCGGGGACGTCGCCGACATCTATCGACTGCGGGCGGAGGACCTGGCCGCGCTCGAGGGCTTCGGCGAGATCGCCGCGACCAACCTCGTCCGAGCCATCGAGGCCTCCAAGGCGCGCCC
>JBKKDD010000217.1:0-4872 GCA_046708705.1 Miltoncostaeaceae bacterium
TGGCAACAACGGTCCCCTCACGCGGACGCGATCAGGTCTCGGCTCGGTCATGGGTCGTCTCCTCTCATGGGTCACACGGAAACAACCCTCGACGTTCGAACCGAAATATGTCGCGCCGACGCTCAGCCGTCGCAGCGCCGGCTATCCCACATCCCGCTCACCACAGATCGACTCGCGAGACCTCCCGCGCCACGCGACATAGTCCCGGGCGCGACATATGGCCGAATATGTGGAAGTCGACATATTCGGCCTTTCCCGTGGCAGGTGATGTGCGCGCCCGCTCCGAGGTGGAGGTCCGCGCAGGTGAGCTGGCAGAGCTCGCTGACGCGTAACCCGGTCTGGATCAGGAGCACGAGCAGGGCGTGGTCGCGCCTGCCGAGCCAGGTGTTGGGGTCTGGGGCGGCGAGGAGGGCGTCGACCTCGTCGGGCTGTAGGTAGTCGACATCTCGTTGCACGTGTCGTTTGGAGGGGATGGCCAGGACGAGCTGGATCGACCGGGCGTGTTCGGGGTGTCGGAGCGCCGCGAACCGGAAGAGTGAGTGGACGGCCGCCAGGCGGGTGTTGCGGGTGCGGGCGCTGTTGTGCCGCTCCGTTTCGAGGTGGGTGAGGAACGCGCTCACGAGCGTGACGTCGATGTCGGCGACGTCGAGGCACGACGGCGCCTTCCCGGTGTGTTGCTGGGCGAAGGCCAGCACCATTCGCAAGGTGTCGCGGTAGGAGGTGATGGTGCGGGGGCTGGCCTGGCGTTGGCTGATGAGCCGATCAGTGAAGAACGCCTCGATGGTGGGGGCGAGGGCGCTCATCGCTCTGTCTCCCAGCGATCGAGTCGCTCGGCGGCCAGGCCGAGCAGCTCGGGGCAGGCCTGCAAATACCAGTACGTGTAGGCCGGGTCTGCGTGACCGAGGAACGCGGAGAGCAGCGACAGCTTCCCGCCCGGGTCGGCTCCTTGGCGATACCAGTCCCGCACGGTCGCGACCGCGAAGCTGTGACGCAACCCGTGGACACGGGGGCGCCCCGCGCCAGGTGGGGGCCAGAGCCCGACAGCGTCGACGAGCTTGTTGAACACGCCGTGCACACAGACGTCGATGAGTCGTGTGCCACGGGTGGAGACGAAGAAGCTCGGGACCTTCGGGGTAGGGCACAGCTGGTCGCGCACCTTCGTGTAGCGGCCAAGCGCGGCGACCGTGGAGGGGTGCAGGGGGAGGCGGCGGTGCTTTCGGAACTTGGCTGCGTCGATCTGGACGACACCGGCATCAAGATCGACGTCACCACGGTCAAGGCCGATCGCCTCTCCGATGCGCATGCCTGTGACCGCCAGCAACCCGAAGAAGGCGTGATGGGTCGCTCCGCGCAGGGCCGGCCGGAGAGCGGACGCGGCCTGCACCAGTCGGGCGATGTCGTCCTCGGAGTACAGATATGCCGTCTGGCGGTGGCGTCGGCAGGCGAGCGTGTCGGCCGGCGGCACCTCAGTAGCGGGGTCGAGGCATTGAAGGTGGCGGGCGAAGCCGCGTACCACGCTGAGCCGCTGCGACCAGCGGACCGCCGAGACGTCAGCCGGCGCCGTCGCCCACGCAACCGCCGCGCTCACCGTGACAGTCGTCGCCCCGGAGCGTTCGAGTTCGTCCAAGAAGTCCGCCAGCAGGCGGTCATGTCCTCGCAGCTTGAACCCGAGGGCCCGCCGAACAGCCAGGTAGTCGGCGGCCGCTTGGCGCAGCCCGCTCATGACCTTGCCCCCGGCCACGGGCGAGCAATGCTCGCCAGCGCATCGAGATCGTCCTTCGCGTACAACGCCGTCGTGACCACCCACCGGTGGCGGAGGACCTGGCCGATCTCGAACAGGGGCGCACCCGCCCGCCGCATCGCCGAGGCGCTCGAGTGGCGCAGTCGGTGCGCCCCAACCCTGGGGAGTCCCGCCCGTCTGCTCGCTTGGACCACGACCTGGGTGATCGCCGACGACGACAACGGGCTGTAGGGGGCGCGGGCATGCAAGAACAACGCCCGATGCTCGTTGCGGGGCCGACCACGCCGGCAGTAGTCAGCCACTGCCTGGCCCACGTCGACCGGGACGGGCAGCCGGTCCCGGCGGCCCCCTTTCCCGGCGACGGTGATCTCCCCGGCGGGCCAGTCGATGTCGTTGAGGCTGAGGGAGGCCACCTCGTTGGCCCGCAACCCCAGCCGGGCCAGCACGGTCAAGATCGCGTAGTCGCGCCGCCCGTCGGCGGTGCGCCGGTCGCAGCTGGCCAGCAGACGCCTCACGTCGCCCGGATCCAACGCCCGTGACTTGCCGCTGTCCCGCCAAGCCGCCCCGGCAGGGACGCAGTCGGCCAACGACATCGTGGTGTGGCCGCGCAGGTAGAAGAAACGCAGGAGCGCCCGCAACGCGGTCACCAAGTTGTTCGCGGCCCCGACGCTCGCCCGGGCGCACTCGCTCAGCAGGAACGCGTTGATCACCTCGAAGCCCAGCCGCTCCACGCCACAGCCCACAGCAGTCGAGTCCGGCGCGCACTTGACTGACGTTCCGCACTTCTGGTGGGGCTTATCGTCCCCCACTTGTCAGTTGATCGGGCCGGGTGTTGTCGGGGTGGTGTAGGTGATGGTCGGGATGTTGAGTAGGTCGAGGACCTGGTGCTGTAGCGGGGTGAGGGTGGGCTCGAAGATCTGGATGACGCGGTTGTTGCTGATCAGGTGATGGCGGGCGATGCCGTTGAAGATCTCGAGGATTCGGGGGGCGCTGGGGGCGGGGCAGGACCTGAGTTCGGGGTAGAGGGCGATGCTGTCAAGTCCTGCGGCTTTCATCGCGGTGCGGATCTCGCGTTCGATGAGCGCTTCGGTGAGCAGGGCGAGGAACTGACAGAGCAGCAGCGCTTCGATCCGGTGTGGGGTGTGGAGGAACACCGGGGCGAGTTGTTGGGGGCCTTTGAGGATGTGGTTGCGGCGTTCGAGGTTGGGCTGGTAGCGGTAGGCGGCGAGCGCGGCGGCGGGGGTGATCGTGTTGTCGCAGGTGATCAGCGGGAACATCCCGTCGGAGGCGGCGTCGCGGGCGACGAGGTCTTCGTTGACCTGCCAGGCGACGCGGTGGTGGGTGCGGGTGTGTTTGCGGTAGCGGGTGTCGGGTCCGGGGCGGCCCCGTTTCTCCTGGCGGACGGTCTCCACGGTGGTCTCGGTGATCTTGAAGTTGATCCAGCGTGTCCCGCCGGACTGGTCGAGCGTGGCGGTTGCGGCGGCTTCGACGGCGACGATCGTGCGCAGCCGGGTGCGGGGTGAGGCGAGGCGCTGGTTGAGGTCGTCGAGCGCGGCGATGCCTTTCGCGATGCGGGCCCGGCGGGCTTCGGCATCGTTGGCGGTCTTGGCCGATGAACGGACCCAGATGATCCGGTAGCCCTCGGCTGATGGTGTCGGGGCGGGGGTGGTGTGCCATACGTCGTCGGGTTCACCGTGACGGCCGCCGGGTCGGCGGTGGGCTTCGGTCCAGTCCGGGTTGTTGTGCCAGATCCAGTCGCGGAACTCGGTGTCTTCTTTGCGGGAGCGGGGCAGGATCGTGACGAACCGGCCACCGTTGTCGGCGATGTGGTCCATCGCGGCCCTGTTGGCGAGCTTGCAGTCGGCGACATACAAGAAGTCGGTCCGTCCGACCAGCGCGACGAGCTCGTCCCAGGTCGGGATGTGGGTGACGTCGTCGGCGGTGTTGCCGTCCTCGACCCGCAACGCGATCGGGACCGCACCGTCAGCACTGATCGTCAACACCAGCAGCAACTGTTTCAAGTCGGGGCGGTGGTCCTTGTTGTGCCCGTAGGTGATCACCGCGGTGGCCTTGCCGCCGCGCACCGTCCCGGTCGCCTGGTGGTAGCCGCCGGAGAACGTGACCGTGGTCGAGTCGTTGTGCAACTGGGTCAGGTCGATGGCGAACTCGCGGACCGCGTTCAACACCACCTCGGTGATCACACTCGCCCGGTCGGCGTCGAACAGACGGTCGAGCATCCGCCCGACCCGGTCATCGTTGAGCGCGGCGACATCGCCGCCGGTCAGCCCGAGCAGCCCCGCGTCGTAGCCCGCGGCCCACTCGGCGAGCGCGTAGAGCGGCCGGTGGGACACGATCAGGTTGCGCACGACCAGCCCGATCACCACCGCCGGGGCGAGGCGCAGCCGGGCGTCGTCGGCGGGCAGATGCCGGTCCAACAACCCGCCGAGCCCGATCCGGGCCAGGAAGTGGTTGATGATCGGCAACGCACCGAGCGCCTCGCTGCGCAGCTCGAACTCTGCTGTCCCGGACATGACCATCCCCTCTTGACATCGATCTCGTTGTCGGTCAGCATAAACGCTGACAGATAATCGACCGCGAATACCCGCCCAAGGACAGATCGTGGCCACCCGACTCGAAACCTACGAACACCGCTACCGAACCCTCGCCGCCGAACTCGCCGAGATCGGCTTCATCAGCCCTGGCAGCCTCGTCGTGCGGACCACCTCATGCGGCAAGCCCGGCTGCCGCTGCCAAGCCGACCCGCCACAACGCCACGGCCCCTACCACCAATGGAGCCGCGCAGTCGCCGGAAAGACCGAAAGCCGACGACTGACCGAACCCGAAGCCGACCTCTACCGGCAATGGATCGCCAACCGGCGACACCTCGAACAGATCATCACCAAGATGGAGAAGCTCTCAACAGCAGCCGGCGAGATCCTTCTCCGCCAAGCGACCGCACAGACGCCATAACCCGGCACCCCCCAGCCAGCGGGAGGTGGGGGGCCGAAAGGTCACCGAGAAGTGCGGAACGTCAGTCATGTCGACCGCGGACAGCGGAATCGCAGTCCTTCGACGCGACGCTGCTGCCGACCGCGCCCACCCCGCGCGCGATCGTGGGGAGGCAGCACGTG
>JBKKDD010000218.1:0-2536 GCA_046708705.1 Miltoncostaeaceae bacterium
CGCTCCAACTCTCCCCGCCCCCCGTTCGGGGCGACCGCGTGAGCGTCATCGTCTGGCCGGCGTTGTTGCTACTGACGTTCCTCCGTCGGTTCGACGAATACGCGCGTGACGTTCGTTCGAACGCGAAGCGCGCGAGACGGCGGTCCGTCGCTGACGGATCAGTCCTCGGAGAGCTGCCACTCGCCGCCGACGATGAGCGGCAGACGGCGACCACGCGCGCCGACGCCGGTGACCTCGACCTCGTCGGAGCCGATCATCACGTCCAGGTGGACGGCCGAGCGGTTGATCGGGCCCTTCGCGGAGCGCGTTGCGCCGAACCCGTCGCCGAACGCGATGTGGGCGGCGGCGTTCTCGTCCAGCAGGGTGTCGCCGAAGATCCGCCCGGCCTGGCCGATGCGGGAGCTTCGGTCGACGAGCGCGACCTCACCGAGCCGCCCCGCGCCCCGGTCGGTCCCGAACGTCGCCGCAAGCAGCTCGCCGTCCACGGCTCGTTTGGCGGCGATGTCGACGAGGCTGCCACGGCGGAACTCACCGCTGATGTCCTCAATCACCCGCCCGCTGAACGAGAGCGGCGTCGTACACCGGAACGTGCCCACGGTGCCCCGGGGATCCGGGCTCGTGAAGACCTCTTCGGTCGGGAAGTTCGGGTAGGTCATCCGGCCGTTCTTCGCCCGCTCGCCTCCGCCGAGCCAGCGCGTGTCCGGCGTGAGCGCGACATCCAGATGCGTCCCCGGCCCGCGAAATTCCAGGCCGGTGAGCCGCCGCCGGGTCAACGCCGACGCGCGCCGGTGCAGACGCTTGACGTGTCGGGCCCAGCCGTCGTCACCGTCCTCGGGGGTGAGGCGGCAGAACCACAGCAGGTCCTCGCCGAGGCGTCGTACAGCGGCAGCGGAACCAAGCTGCGGATAGATGCGCTTGGCCCACACAGGCGTCGGCCAGGCGACGATGCTCCAGCGAATTCGACCCGTGATGATGGCCTTCTGGAACCAGCGCAGCGAGCGCGAGCGCTCCTGGAAGTCGGTGGCGACGCGCCCGGTGTCGAGGCCGGACAGGATGCCGGGATCCTCGTCACCGACGATGCGCAGGATCGCGACCTCGGGCTTGATGGCGGCGCGGAGCCGTGCTTCGTGCCATGCCGGGACGTGGCCGAGTGCCGACGCCGGCCCCTCCGCGATACGCGCCCGTTGCACGCGGCGGTCGCTGTAGACGACGTCGACGACCTGGGCGCCCACGGCGTACGCCGAGTGCGCGAGGGCGATCGCAAGCTCGCGGTGTGCCGGCTCGCAGTCGATCAACAGCGTCTCCCCGGCGCGAAGGGCGACGCACGAGCGCACGATGGCGTCGGCATAGCGGCCGAGCGCCTCGTCACTCAGCACGACCGGGAGACGGGCTGCGGCAGGCATCGGTCGAAAACTATCAACAACCTCCGACGGCGCGTCTCGCGAAGTCAGGTGAAACTAGGCTGCGCGGCCGTCGCGCTCGGTCACGCGCAGCGGGTGGCGCGTCGCCGAGAGGAGGAAGTCCGGGTTGACGCAGGCGCCCACCGCGCGGTGCTCGTACGCCGTGTCGACGTCGGTCCGGCAGTAGCTGTGCGGCTCACGGGCGGCCCGCAGTCCCCCAAACCCCGCGGTCATCGCCTCGATGCGCTGGAACGCGTCCAGGTCGAGTTCGACCCCGAAGATGCGGTCCAGACAGCCCACAAACGTGCGCTCGCCCTCCTCGTAGGCATACAGCCGCGGGCAGGCGGACTCGATGCACCCGACGGGCAACACGACCTTGTCGCACCGCACCACGCAGCGACGACACGCCGTGTCCGGATGGACGAGTGATTTGATTCGCGGCATCACGACGGATCGTAGACAAGTGCGTGACCGGACGCCACGCGCGGCCGGCACGCGACGGTCACGACGTGACGCAGCTCGCTCCGAACAACGTCATGAGCGACGCGACCAGGTTCGAATCGGCCGGATCGACGCGGAACTCCTCGCCGAAACGCAACCGAACCGGCCCTTCGCTCGTGCGCATCTCGACGATCACGGGCGCGTCGCCGTGGTGATCGGCCAGCAGCCGCTTGAGCTCTCCCATGTGGGTCGGAGCGAACCTGGTGGGGTCGATCCGCACGAGCAGGCGGTCTTCCTCCATGCCGGGCTCGGGCACAAACGCCACGATCGTCCGGGCGACCAGCTTGGTCTCCCCCTCCCCTTTCTGGTCGACCTGGCCGGTGATCAGGACCAGCGCGTCCTCCCGCAGGACCTCGCGGCTCTCGCCGTAGACCGTGGACGGGACGACCACCTCGACCGACCCCTCCAGATCGTCCAGGCGGGCGAACATCATGGTGTCGCCGGTGCGGCGGGTGATGACCTTGACCGCGCCGATGATGCCGCCGACGGTCACGGTCTCGCGATCCCGGCGCTCGCTCAGGACCCCCAACCCGCAGGTCACCGCGCGAGTCAGCTGGCGGCGGCAGTCCTTGACGGGGTCCCCCGACACGTAGACGCCGAGAGCCTCCTTCTCGCCCAGCAGGAGCTCCTCGCGG
>JBKKDD010000219.1:0-2852 GCA_046708705.1 Miltoncostaeaceae bacterium
GTGCCTGGTGCCGGTGCCCCTCGCTCCCGGGCGCGAGCGCGACCGCGGCTTCAACCAGGCTGCGCTGATCGCGGCCCATCTGGGTCGGGCGTGGGACTTGGAGGTCGCACCGCTGCTGGTACGGGAGCGCGAGGACCCGCCGCAGCGCGGCGCGTCGGTGACGGACCGTGCCGCCAACGTCCGGGGCGCCTTCGCCGTACCGGCCGATCGGGACGTCCCGAAGGAGGTCTGGATCGTCGACGACGTGTGCACCACCGGCGCGACGCTCGCGGCGTGCGCGCTCGCGCTTCGCCGCGGCGGCGCCCGCCGGATCGGCGCGTTCTGCGTTGCGCGTGCCGTGCGTGATCCGCTGCGCCCAGAGCCACCCGGCGACTACTCGTATCCGACCATCGGGAGTACCATCGAATGACGAACAACACGCGCGAGGGAGGGTCTCATGGATCTTCATGTCAAGGGAAAAAACATCCCGGTGACCGATGCGTTGTTCGAGCACGCGGAGCGCAAGCTCGCCAAGCTGACGCGCTTCCTGCCGCCATGGGACGAGCCACCGGTCGTCGAACTCGAGCTGTCGGTCGAGCGCAACCCCAGCATCGAGTGCAACCAGGTCGCCGAGGTGACGGTCCGCACCAAGGGGCCGGTCCTGCGCGTGCGCGAGAGCGACCGCGACATGTACCTGGCGATCGACCACGCGGTCAACAAGATGCAACGCCAGGCGACGCGCTACCGTGACCGGCGGCGCCGCCACCGCCTGCCGCACGGCCAGCAGCCGCCACCCCTGCCCGACGTCGACCTGCCGGTGTCGGTGGGCGCGGACGACGACGAGCCCGATCCCCAGCTGGTCAAGACCAAGCGGTTCGAGATGAAGCCGCTGAGCGTCGAGGACGCGGTCATGCAGTTCGAACTGGTCAACCACGACTTCTACGTGTTTCGCAACGCCGACGAGGGCGGCGCGGTCAGCGTGATCTACCGCCGTCGCGACGGGGACCTGGGGTTGATCGCCACCGGGTGAGGCCCGGCATGGCTTGGTCGGCTCGCGGGCGCCTGGATCGGGCGCGGGCCGACCGTGCACGGGGGCGCCCGGCGGACCGGTTGCTACCATTCCTCGGCTGTCGAACCAGAGAAAGCACCGCACACTTTGAGCGATCTCCTGAACAAGCTCTTCCGCGTCGGCGAGGGCCGGCACATGAAGAAGCGTTTCGCGCTGGTCGAGGCGGTCAACGCCTTCGAGCCCGCCATGCAGGCCCTGAGCGACGCGGACATCCGCGCCAAGACCGAGACGTTCCGCGAGATGGTCGACCCCGACGACCCCGCCAGCCTGGACCCGATGCTGGCCGAGGCATTCGCGCTGGTGCGCGAGGCCTCCGTGCGCGCGCTGGGGTTGCGCCACTACGACGTGCAACTGGTCGGCGCCGGCGTGCTCCACGAGGGTGCGGTGGCCGAGATGAAGACCGGTGAGGGCAAGACGCTGACCGCCGTCCCCGCCGTCTACCTCAACTCCCTGCTCGGCCGCGGCGTGCACATGGTCACGGTCAACGACTACCTGGCCAAGCGCGACGCCGACTGGATGCGTCCGATCTACGACCTGCTTGGCATCAGCGTGGGCGTGATCGAGCCGATGATGCCCGAGTCGGCGCGGCGGGAGCAGTACGCCTGCGACGTGACGTTCGGCACCAACAGCGAGTTCGGCTTCGACTACCTGCGCGACAACATGGCGGTGCGGCTCGAGGACTGCGTCCAGCGCGGCCACTTCTTCTGCATCGTGGACGAGGTCGACTCCATCCTGATCGACGAGGCGCGCACGCCGCTGATCATCTCCGGCATCCCCGAGGCCGCCGCCGACACCTACTACCGCTTCGCCCGGGTCATCCCCACGCTCAAGAAGGGCGACGACTACGAGGTCGACGAGAAGCAGCGCACGGTCTCGCCCACCGAGAGCGGCGTCGACAAGGTCGAGAAGGCACTCGGCATCGAGAACCTCTACCTGGACGTCAACGGCGGCCTGGTCAACCACCTGGTGCAGGCGCTGCGGGCGCACGCCCTCTACCAGCGCGACGACGAGTACATCGTGCGCGACGGCGAGGTCCTGATCGTGGACGAGTTCACGGGCCGCGTGCTCGAGGGGCGCCGCTACTCCGAGGGGCTCCACCAGGCGATCGAGGCCAAGGAGGGCGTGGCGATCCGCGAAGAGAACCAGACGCTCGCCACGATCACGCTGCAGAACTACTTCCGCATGTACGACAAGCTCAGCGGCATGACCGGCACGGCCGCCACGGAGGCGACCGAGTTCGACAAGATCTACAAGATCGAGGTCGTGTCGATTCCGACCAACCGGCCGATGGTCCGCGAGGACAACAACGACTACATCTTCAAGACGCGCGACGCCAAGTGGGCGGCGGTCCTGGACGACATCGCCGAGTCCCACGAGAAGGGCCAGCCGGTGCTGGTCGGCACGATCTCGGTCGAGGTCTCCGAGGAGCTTTCGGGCAAGCTGACGCGGCGCGGCATCCCGCACGAGGTGCTGAACGCCAAGCAGCACGACCGCGAGGCCGAGATCATCAAGGACGCCGGGCAGCACGGCGCCGTCACGATCGCCACCAACATGGCCGGCCGCGGCGTCGACATCAAGCTGGGCGACGGCATTCCGGATCTGGGCGGGCTCTACGTGCTCGGCACGGAGCGCCACGAGAGCCGGCGTATCGACAACCAGTTGCGCGGACGCTCGGGCCGCCAGGGCGACCCCGGCAAGTCGCGGTTCTACCTGTCGGCCGAGGACGACCTGATCCGCATCTTCTCCGGTGACCGCATGTACAAGGTGCTCGACCGCCTCGGCCCCTCCGATGACATCCCGATCG
>JBKKDD010000220.1:0-2742 GCA_046708705.1 Miltoncostaeaceae bacterium
CACGTGTGGTGACTCTCCTCATTGGGTTTCTTCGGGACCGAAAACCGTCCTCGAATCCACCTCGGGAGTCGAACCTACGACGTCTGATCGGCAGGCCGCGGTTGCGGCGAAGTGCGGTGACAGTAGCACGGCGGGCGCCGAGCTCCTGCCGGAACCGACCGCACTGGGTACGATCAGCCCCCGATCATGCTCATCGGCCGGCCGGCGTAGATCCATGAGGGGTCGGCCATGTTGTGGCCCGGACCCTTGGCGGCGACCGCGTCCCGGATGACCGCCTCGAGCTCCGCGTCGCTGACCCCCGCGCGCATCGGCCCGCGCAGGTCTGTCTCGGATTCGGCGAACAGGCAGGTGCGAAGCTGACCGTCGGCGGTCAGGCGCAACCGGTCGCACGAGGCACAGAACGACTCCGTCACCGACGAGACGAACTGCAGCTCACCGGCGCCGTCGGCGAAGCGCCAATGGGTGCCCGGCGCCGACGGCCGCTCGCGACCGGCGGGCACGAGCGGCCAGTGCTGCTCGATCAGCGCCCGCACCTCCGTGCCGGACAGCACGGACGTGCGCTCCCAGTCGCGCGGGGCGTCCAGTGGCATGACCTCGATGAACCGAACGACGTAGGGGCGGTTGCGTGCCAGCTCCGCCAGCGGCAGCACGTCCGGCTCCGACAGGCCCCGCAGCAGCACCGCGTTGACCTTGATCGGGCGAAGCTGCGGGTACCGCTCGCAGGCTGCGAGACCGGCGAGCACCCGATCCAGGTCGCGACGACGGGTGAGCGCAGCGAACCGATCCGGGTCGAGCGAGTCGACGCTGACGTTCGCCCGGGTCAGACCGGCCGCGACCAGGTCGTCGATCTGCTCGGCCAGCAACACGCCGTTGGTCGTGATCGACACCTCGTTGATGCCGTCGATGGCGGTCAGCCGGGCGACGAGCGCGGGCACGTCCTTGCGGACGAGCGGCTCGCCGCCGGTCACGCGCAGCTCCGTGATCCCCATCCCGGCGAGCACCCGCGTCAGGCGCTCGAGCTCGTCGAAGCCGAGGAGCTCGTCCTTGGGCAGCCAGTCCATGCCCTCGGCGGGCATGCAGTACCGGCACCGCAGGTTGCAGCGGTCGGTGACCGACACGCGAAGGGCGCGATGCACGCGACCGAAGCCGTCGGTCAACGGGTGTGGCGAGCCCGAGGGCATACGACAGGTTAGCGCTCAACCAGCCGTGGGGTCAGCCGGGCGGGCCCACGATCCCGGCGCACAACCCGATCCCGACCACCTTGCATCGAGCGACAGGCGAGAGCGCCCGAGCGAGCGTCACGTAGTGATCAGGACGACCAAGCGCCCAGCCCACGACGCGCTCGCCCCTCTCCGACAAGTCATCACAGGGACTCGTCTGCGCGGGTCACGCGCCGAGGCCGCCGGCGCCGATGGCGTACCACAGGCCGAACGCGAGGCTGAGGAGCGCGAGGGTCGGGATGGCCGCGGCGAGGCGGCGCTCGGCGGGGCGGCGCACCAGGGCCGAGCCGACGGCGGAGGTGACCAGCGACATCGAGAACGCGGTCGCGGTCGCGAACGCCAGAAGCGCCACGGCACCCGCCGTCCGGCTCGACGCCGCCGCCACCACGAGGACGCCGAACCCGCCCGAGCCGCCGATGCCGTGGAGCAACCCGATGCCGAACGCCGCCAGGGGCGTACGGCCGAGGGCCTCGGCGTGGGGATGGTCGTGCGCGGGCTCGGGCTCGTGGTGGCGAACGACCTCGGGCACGTGGTCCTCGGCGTGCGCGTGCGGGTGGACGTGCGTGGCGCCGCCATGGGTGTGGACGTGGGTGTGGAACGCGCCCCGTCGCCAGCGCACGAGCAGGCGCGCCGACAGCAGCACGATCACGGCGCCGATGGCGATCTCGGCTGCGGTCAGCACCGCGCCCGGCAGCGCGCGCCCCACCAGCACGATCGGGAGCCCGAAGGCGATCAGCGTCACGGCGTGGCCGAGCCCCCACGCCAGGCCCAGCAGCCGCGCACGCCGCAGGCCCGCCCGCGGGTCGTCCAGCACGAGGGTCGACACGGCGGTCAGGTGATCGGGATCGGTCGCGTGGCGAAGGCCCAGGAGCACCGCGACGACGATCAGCATCGCCCCACCGCCGGCACCGGCGAGACCTGCGATGTATTCGTCGAGCCCCATCATCCGGCCGCCGCCGCGATCGCCGCCTGGCCGTAGCTGATCGCCCCGTCGTTGGGCGGCAGGCGCTCCGGGATGAGCACCCGCAGACCGGCGTCGGTCAGGCGTTGCGAGGTGCGCTCCAGGAGCACCCGGTTCTGGAACACGCCGCCCGACAGGACGACCGTGTCGAGCCCGACCCGCTCGGCGGCGAGCCGGCACGCGCTCGCGGTCGCCGCCGCGACGCCGTTGTGGAAGCGCGCGGCGATGACGCCGGCCGGGGTCCCGGCGTCGATCTCGGCCAGGACCGCGCGGATCGCGTCGCTCGGGTCGAGCGCGATCCCGTCGCTGGCGGCGGTCACCGCGACTGGGAAGACGCCACGCTCGGCCGGATCCACGCACGCCTCGAGCGCGATCGCCGCCTGCCCTTCGAAGCTCACGGTGGTCCGCGCCAAGGTCAGGGCCGCGACGGCGTCAAACAGCCGGCCCATGCTCGTGGTCAGGGGCGAGGCGAGCCCGGTTCGCGCAATGGCGCTGACGGCGCGCCACTTGGCGGGGTCCACGGCACCCGCCAGGGCACGCGGCAGGACGGGCTCGTCGCCC
>JBKKDD010000221.1:0-2786 GCA_046708705.1 Miltoncostaeaceae bacterium
GGCGGTGCGCCGACACCCGTGCGGGGCGGATCAGCGCGAATAGGGACCCGGGGGCGCGGGGCGTATCACGTACGGGGTGGGCCGGCTTCGCCGGCCCGCCACCAGGGACCGAACCGCGTAACGCCCGGGAGGGGTCCGCGGGGAGGGCCCGCCCTCCCCGCGCTACTCGCCGCCCGTCCGCGCGACCGGGGGCAGAACGACCTCCTGGATCAGCTCGGGACGCGCCGGGCGGGGCAGCCCCGCGACGGCGTAGGCGTCGGCCTCGTCCAGGGTTTCGCGCTCCAGCAGCGCCTGCGTCAGCGCCTCGAGCTTGTCGCGGCTCTCGGTCAGCTTCTCGATCGCCTCGTCGTAGCAGGCGTCGATGATGACCCGGACCTCGCGGTCCAAGAGCTCCAGCGTGTGCGCGGACGGCCCGCCCGGCCCAGTCCCCGGCAACAACGGCTCGTCGTTGGGGCCGGGCAGGATGGACACGGGTCCGATCGCCTCGCTCATCCCCCACCGGCCGACCATCTGCTTGGCGATCCGGGTGACCTGCTCCAGGTCGGACTCGGCGCCGGTGGTGACATCGCCGTAGACGATTTGCTCGGCGGCCCGACCGCCCAGGGCGCCGACGATCCGACCGCGCAGGTACGTCGCGTCATAGCCGTAGCGATCGGCCGACGGGGACTGGAACGTCACGCCCAGCGCGCGCCCACGCGGGATGATCGAGATCTTGCGCACCGGGTCGGCGCCCTCGTACAGCATGCCGAGAAGCGCATGGCCCGACTCGTGGTAGGCGGTGCGCTCACGCTCCTCCCTGGAGAGCATGATCTTGCGCTCGGCCCCGAGCAGGATCTTCTCCAGCGCGTCGGTGAAGTCGGCGAGCTGGACCCGCTCATGTATCCGCCGCGCTGCCATCAGCGCGGCCTCGTTCGCCAGGTTTCGCAGGTCGGCACCGACCATGCCGGGCGACGACGACGCCAGGCCGTCCAGGTCGACGTCAGCGGCGAGCGGCATGTGCCGTGTGTGCACCTTGAGGATCGCGAGCCGGCCGGCCTGATCCGGCGGGTTGACCGCGACGCGGCGGTCGAAGCGCCCGGGTCGCAGCAGCGCGGCGTCCAGGATCTCGGGCCGGTTGGTGGCGGCCAGTACGATCACGCCCTCCGCGCCGCTGAAGCCGTCCATCTCGGTCAGGATCTGGTTAAGGGTCTGCTCGCGCTCCTCGTGCCCGCCCATGACGCCTCCGCCGCGCGCGCGGCCGATGGCGTCCAGCTCGTCGATGAAGATGATCGCGGGCGCAGCCTCCTTGGCCTGCTTGAACAGATCGCGCACGCGGCTCGCGCCGACGCCGACGAACATCTCGACGAACTCCGAGGCCGACAGCGAGAAGAACGGCACGTTCGCCTCGCCCGCCACCGCCCTGGCCAGCAGCGTCTTGCCGGTGCCGGGAGGGCCGTACAACAACACCCCGCGCGGGATTCTGCCCCCGAGCTTCAGGTACTTGTCGGGGTGGGCCAGGAAGTCCACGACCTCCGACAGCTCGAGCTTGACCTCATCGATGCCGGCGACGTCCTCGAACGTCGTGCGCTGCTCGTTGGCCTCGTAGCGTTTGGCGCGGGACTTGCCCACGCCCAGGATGCCGCCCCCGCCGCCACCGCCCCCGGCCGCGCGCCGGAAGAAGTACACGAACAACAGGATCAGCAGGATCGCCGGGCCGAAGCCGACCAGAAGCGACTGCCAGAACGGCCTCGGCTCGTCGAGCGACTTGGCGGTGTCCAGGACGTTCTTCGCCTCGAGCCGCTTCTGCAGGTCGTCGTTCTCGGCGTAGCTGGGACGAACCGTGCGAAAGCCCTTGGCGCGCTCGGTGCCGTCGACGGCCTGAATCTCTGTGCGCGCGTTGCCGGTGATGCGGTCGCCGAGCGAGCTGATCCTCTCGACGTTGCCGGCGTCGAGCTGCTTCAGGAACTCGGTGTACGGGATCGTGATGCGCTGCGGCTCACCCGGCGCGAACGCCTGGAAGACGATCCAGTTGAGCGCGAGGGCACCGACCAGGATCCACCAGAAGCGCCGGCCACCCGGCGGCTTCAGCTTTCGCCCGCCGCCATCCCCGGTGGGAGGCGGTCCACCTTCGACCCGCCACTCGGGCGGTGTGGACTTCGGCTTGCGCGAGTGGGGCTCGCGGTCGGTTGGTTGGTCGGCCATCGGTTCGCTGACGATGATGCCAGAGTGGTGTCCGGCGGCGTCGCTGCGATGGTCCGGCCCGTTAGCCCCGCTCCACGTCGATGACCGGCGGGATGGTGGGGACGCTCGCCGTGCGACCCCCGTCACCCACCCCCTGCGCGGTGGGCGTCTCCGTCGTGACCGCGGCGGCCTCACGGGTCGCCCGGGCGGTGGCATCGCGGGTGGATGCCCGGATCAGGCGACGGTGGACCAGCTCCGCGTTGAGCTCCGCCCCGACCAGGAACATCAGCCCCGTGAAGTAGAGAAACGTCAGGTAGACGAACAGGCTCCCCAGCGTCCCGTACACGGCGTCGAGGTTGTCGAACGCATCCGCGTACACCCCGATCGCCTTGGTCAGACCGAACGTCGCGACCACGGACAGGATCGCCCCTGGCAGGAGCGTTCGATACCCCATCCGCATGCCGTGCGGGCCGAGCCGATACAGCAGCACGGTGAACAACATCAGCGTGAACACGCCGACCGGCAGGGTCAGCGAGTCGGCCAGACCCCGGACGAACCGGCTGGCGCCCAGCAGGCGCGCGAGCCCGCGGACCAGCTCGGGCCCACCGGCGAGCACGAGCGTGCTC